>JADFRU010000283.1:0-3262 GCA_022561115.1 Chloroflexota bacterium
GATTAAGGACGGGCGCGTGTGGACCCTTGAGGAGATCGGTAACGAGCTCCACGTGACGAGGGAACGGATTCGACAGATCGAGCGGAAGGCGTTGACGACGCTCAGACGGGCCGAGTTCGATTCCGACCTGCGCGCTTTTCTCAAGCGGTAACACCCGCCTGCTGGAACGGTATCCCGAGCGGATCAGGGAACACTACGCCTGGAAGCGGACGCGCCCCGTAGATAGCGTGTCTGCTGCGGTCCGCTACAGCGCGCCGCACGCGAAATTGGCTCCGTTTCAGGGCCTTGTTCGCGATCAACGTGATCGAACCGCTGTTGACGGTCTGGTGCGGGGGTATTACGGTAAATCACTGTGTGGACGGTAACCTGTCCCCATGGCCCCGTGGTGTAGCGGTCCAACACGCCGCCCTGTCAAGGCGGAGATCGGCAGTTCGAATCTGCTCGGGGTCGCCATAAACAATTAACGTTCCGGCAAAATGCGCAGCCAGGCCGGAACGTCATGAAAAAGAGAGTCCCGGGTTTCCGGGGCTCTTTTTGCGTCCGGTCACGTCACACGCACCCCACACCGGAGAAGCCTCCGCACAGGGCGCTACCGGCGTTGCCCCACAAGTTTGGCCCCCAGAGGACCAGGGCGATATGCCCGCCGGCGCCGGACGGCCGGTCGCAATCAAATCGGCGTACCCTGCCCCGGTGCGCTTACGGGTGCGCGTACGGGAAGCGTCGCAAAAAAATAGTGCCCCTGGCGGTCATTGTGAGGGGAGGGTTCACATAGAGACGGCCCGGGGCACATGGCGTTAGCCTGGCTCCTTTCGGAACCCCTGCGGTACCGTCTCGTCACCACTGACCTGTCCGGCTAGGCGGTCTTACCGGCCCCTCCGAGGAAGGGCTGGAATGGTTCTGAAACCGTTCGCATCGACCGGTAATTACCGGCTACTGACGCTGACTGGAACTATGGCGCATTCCCGGGGGGTGACTCCAGTGAGAGTTGGTAGTGGACAGGTGCCAGAACGGTGGTGGAAAGGTCAAATAAGGACGGTGAGAGCCCTGCGAAAGGTAGGCGGCCGGTGGTCACGGACGGCGTTTGTCGCTGCGCCGTAACGCCGAGATCCTGGATTCACACCCGTCCTGTAAGACATCTGTAATAAGCGTCACTTCCATTTCAGTTTCCATATTCATCATCGCTTGAGGGTCTGGCGAGCGGCGCACCGGCAGTTCGGTCGCTGACGCCTGCGAGCCCGAGTTCATGGCCTTCGCCTGAGTTCATCTTCCCCGGAGGAAAAGCGATGAAACCTGGATTTTCACGGACGGCCCGGAACGTCCTGCTCACGGCGGGGGCGCTGTCCCTTGCCGGCGCGATCGCCTGCGGATCGGACGAAAAACCCGATCCGACGCCGACGCCAACCGTTTCCGAAGCGCCTGCTGTCACAACCCCGGTAACTTTCGAATTGACGATCGAGAACGTGGTGGAGACGTTTGAGTTCACGGCGAGCGGTGTCGGCGGCGATGGCCCCGCAGGACCGGGCGATGTGTTCACCTTCGAGTTCGACGCGGCGCCCGGATCGGCGCTCTCCTTCGCCACGATGTTCGTCCCGTCTAACGACTTCTTCTTCGCTCCCGGCGAGTCCGGGATCTCGCTGTTTGATGCCGACGGCGCCCCGATCTCCGGTGACGTGACATCAGAAATCTCGCTCTGGGACGCCGGCACAGAGGCCGACCAGGAGCCGGGAGCCGGTTCCGAGCAGCCGTTGATGAGCGAGGGCGACCCGGACGGCACACCAGACCCTGACACAGACGTGCGCGCTGCCGCCGATACCTTCGGCAATCTTCCAGCGGTGGGCGATGTCGTGAAGGTCACGATCGAAAACCTGTCCGGATCAAGGTTCCGGGCAATGATCGAGAACGTGTCTGTCGCTGACACGCTGACCACGGCCGGCGGAGACTCGATGGCCGTCCCGCTGACGCCTCCGGTGTGGGTGATCCATTCCGGCGGCGCTCCACTGTTCACGGCCGGACAGGCGGACCGCGGCGAAGGGCTTGAGGCGCTTGCCGAGACAGGTTCTCCGGCTGCGCTGGCCGCGTCGATTGCGGACCGCACCGGCCTCACCTCCCCGCTTGCACCGGGCGTGTACGCCATACACACCGGAAACGACCCGATCTTCACAGACGGCTCACCGGACCGCGGGCTTGGCCTCGAAGCGCTGGCCGAGGACGGTTCCCCGGACACGCTGGGCCCAGCGCTCGGGCAGGCTTCCGGAGTCACGTCATCAGGCGTGTTCAGCGTGCCTTCTGGGTCAGACGGGCCGGGGCCGCTCCTTCCGGGCAGTTCCTACTCGTTCACATTCACCGCGACGCCGGGCGACAGGCTGTCGTTCGCCACGATGCTGGTGCAGACGAACGACCTGTTTTACGCACACATAGTCTCTATTTCTTAGCTAGTTGATGTCTTTCTACTCCTTGAACATAGAGTTGTTGTACTTGGGAGGCTACAAGGGCTGTGCTATAGATTGCTACTTCATCGATAAAACCGTGGGAGTTCAAAGGTTTAAGGACGATCGTTCATTAACCGATGAGCAGATTGCCACAATCGTCCGCTGGGTGGATAGTGGCTCGTTGGAGGGAGATCCGGTTAATTTGCCCCCGGTCCCGAGTTTCACGGACGATTTGGCCTGGACCATTGAGGGTGAGATGGGACGTCCACCGGACTTGATCGTACCCATCCCGGAACCGTTTACAGTACCGCCGGATAGCCCCAACTGGTGGATGACATTTTTTAGCGATACCGGTCTCACCGAAGATCGCTGGATACAGGCCTTCGAGACCAAGCCCTCGGCAGAGGGATTCCCGGTAGTACATCATGCGGTAACCTCGATGGAGTTCCCCGAAGGTGGCGGCGGATTTCTCAGCGAGTACGCCCTCGGCAAGACCTCCGACATCAACCCACCCGGCACCGGTCAGCTGATCAAGGCAGGCACGAGGCTGCGCTGGAATATTCATTACGCCAGCAGCCCTGATGGCCAGGCCCATACCGACTTGACCAGGCTGGCACTGTGGTTTCTGCCCGAAGGGGAAGAACCGGAGCACATTCTGGTCCGTTCCCACATGGCGGACAACGAGGACCTGGATCTTCCCGGTGGGGAAGAGTCTATTCGTACCGACGGTTATGAATTCCTCGACAAGAATATCCGTATTACCACCTTCCAGCCCCATCTTCACAACCTGGGCACTCGACAGTGTATCGAGGTGATCTACCAGGACAATCGCA
>JADFRU010000284.1:0-3241 GCA_022561115.1 Chloroflexota bacterium
GAGCGTGTTGTTAGAGCCGAACGTCTTCGACAGCACATCTTTGATGCCAACTACTTCCATGACGGCGCGTACCCCGCCTCCGGCGATGATGCCGGTGCCGGGCGCTGCTGGCCTGAGCAGCACCTTGGCGGCGCCAAACTTGGCCTGTATCTCGTGCGGAAGCGTGGTCCCGGAGAGCACTACGGACTTCATCTCTCTGCGAGCGCCCGCGGTCCCCTTGCGGACAGCGTCCGGGACCGCCTTGGCCTTGCCAAGGTTCATCCCCACCTTGCCCTCGCCGTCACCGACTACCACGAGCGCATTGAAGCTCAGGTGGCGACCGCCCTTGACGACTTTTGAGACGCGGCGAATCTTGATTACGCGCTCTTCAAAGCCTGAATCGTCACGATCCTGTGGCCTGTCGCGCCGGGGCCCACGTCCGCGACCACGGTCTCCGGGTCCTCGACCCCGATCACCGGGGCCACCGGGACCGCCCTGGCCACCGGGGCCACCTGGGCCACCGCGTCCACCTGGGCCACCTGGGCCACCACGTCCACCTCGGCCGCCGGATCTGCCGGGTGGTCCACCCGGCCTTCTCTGCTGGGTCATCTAAAACTCCAGACCAACTTCGCGCGCCGCTTCGGCAAGCGCCTTCACACGGCCGTGGTACGCGTAGCCGCCGCGGTCGAATACCACGCGCGTGACTCCGGCGTCCTTCGCCTTTTTTGCTATCGATGTGCCGACAACGGTTGCGCTGTCTATCTTGCCGCTGGAGGGCAACTGATCCTTGAGATCTGGATCGAGCGTGGACGCAGCGACGAGCGTGCGCCCGGCCCCATCGTCGATCAACTGGGCGTAGATGTGGTGGTTGCTGCGAAACACGGCAAGTCGCGGTCGTTCTTGCGTACCGGCCAGCTTTTTGCGCAGCCGGGTGTGGCGCATCTCTCGTCTTGACTGGTGGAACTTCTTGTATGACATCTTGACTATTCCGCCCTGGCGGCGCTTTTGCCGGGCTTGAGGTGAATCCGTTCTCCCGAGTAACGCACACCCTTGCCGGTGTAAGCGTTCGGTGGTCGAAGTTTGCGGATGACCGCCGCCTGCTGGCCGACAGCCTGCTTGTCAGCGCCTTTTACGACGACGCGTGTCTGGCCGTCCACTACCAGCGTGACGCCTTTCAACGGTTCGATTTCAACCGGGTGGCTGAACCCTAGCTGGAACGTGAGACCCTTGCCGTTCTGCTGAACCCGGTATCCGGTTCCCACAAGTTCCAGTGAACGCTCAAACCCCTCTGAAACCCCGATGATCATGTTGTTCAGGAGGGAACGCGTCAGGCCGTGCAGGGCGCGGTGCTGTTGATTGTCTGAAGGGCGGGTCACCCTGAGGACGTTGTCTTCCAGGGCGATAGACATATCACGGTGAAACTCTGTGTTGAGTTCGCCGTTCTTGCCTTTTACCGTGACCGCCGCTCCGTCAATCTTGACATCGACGCCGGTCGGCACGGAGATAGGGGAATAACCGATTCTGCTCATCGTTGCGTACTCCAGCCGCTACCAGACGTAGAACAAGAGCTCGCCGCCGATGCCGCGCCGCCATGCATCGCGCCCGGTCATCACCCCGGCGGACGTCGAAAGGAACGAGACGCCGATCCCGCCGTAGTAACGGGGAATCTCGCGTCGGCCCACATACACCCGGAGGCCGGGTTTACTGACCCGCTTCAGCCCGCTGATGACCGGGGTGTCGTCCTCGTAATACTTGAGGCCCAGCTTCATCATCGGCTGTTTCTTGTCCTCTGCTTCCTGGATTTCCACAGAGGAGATGAAACCCTCACGCTGCAACAACCGGGCGAGGGCCCGCTTTGACTTGGAGGCGGGGACGAGAACGTCGTCATGCCTGACCTGGACCGCATTGCGAACCCGGGTCAACATATCTGCTATCGGGTCGGTGAGGGGCACTTCACTGTTCCTGTTACTGATTGCACCGGTGGTTTGCTCTACTGGAGGATCCGCCTTAAGGATCCTCGCCGGGCACCTTCCGGTTATTACCGTCAGCCGCCACTCGGCGGGGCGGATATTTTTCTAGAGGCTCGCCTTCCGGATGCCCGGCAACTCGCCCCTGAGGGCCAGCGTGCGGAAGCAAATGCGGCACATGCCGACGAATCGGATGTATCCACGCGGGCGCCCGCATCGTTCGCACCGGTTGTGGAACTGGACCGGATACTTCATCGTCCCGGCGGCCAGTTCACGCTTCTGGCGCTTCCACTTTTCTACTTTTGTCTTCTTGGCCAAATGGAATTCCCTGATAAACAGAAAGAGCTACGCGGCGTCTTCAATTCGTTCGAAGGGCATGCCGAGAAGCTCAAGCATCCGGCGGCCCTCCTCGTCCGTGTTGGCGGAGGTCACGATATTGACCTGGAGGCCGCGCAGCCGGTCGATGAGATTGTAGTCGATCTCTGGAAACACGATCTGTTCTGAGATCCCGAGAGAGTAGTTGCCGCGTCCGTCGAACGACCGCCTTGAGATGCCGTGGAAGTCACGTACGCGGGGCAGGGTCAGATTGACGAGGCGGTCAAGGAAGTCCCACATGCGTTGCGCTCGCATCGTCACCGTGATGCCGACCTGCATCCCCTCCCGGAGCTTGAAGTTGGATATCGACTTCCGGGCGCGCTGGATGATCGGCCTCTGGCCGGAGATCGTGGTCAAGTCTCCGACGGCGGCATCGAGCGCGTTCCGGTTGTCCAACGCCTCACCGATGCCGATATTCAAAACGATTTTGGTCGGCTTCGGCACCTGCATCGGGTTCGTGTAACCGAACTCCTGCAGCAAAACGGGCGTGACCTCGTCACGAAACTTGACTTTAAGCCGGGACTGCCCCGCCACGGCGGTTTCAGGACTCACGTTTATTTCTCACAACTCTTACTTTGGTCCCATCCTCAAGGATGCGGAACCCGACTCTGCCGGAGTCACCCGTTTCCGGGTCAACGTACGCGACGTTTGATATCTGTATCGGCGCTTCCTGTTTGATAATCCCGGCCTGCGCCGTGCCGGGCCGCTGCTTGACGTGCCGCGTCACGAGGTTCACGCCGTCAACAACGACGAGCCCCTTCTTCAGCAACACGCGCGCCACCTCGCCCTGCTTGCCCCGGTCTTTGCCGGAGATCACCTTCACCTGGTCGCCTCGCCGGATTCGCTGCGCCATATCTACAGCACCTCGGGGGCTAGTGAGACGATCCGCATGTAGTCCCGCTCGCGCAACTCCCGGCCCA
>JADFRU010000285.1:0-3236 GCA_022561115.1 Chloroflexota bacterium
TGATGGCCAAGGACGAGCCGCTGCGGTGAGACGGTGGTCGCCACGCCCGCGATGAACTCCTCGACCGAGCCCTGTATCGGCTCGCCATCGATGTTGCCGCGCCCGGCGCAGCCGAGGATCGCCACATCGGCCCGGATTCCGGCAAGTATTCCGGTCCAGTAACCCATGCTGTTCTGGAAGAAGATCGTTCCGTCTGGCGTGTCGATCAGGTAGTCCAGCGCGCCGCCATCGCTATTGCTGCCGATGTTCCGAGCGCGTAGCTCCCGGGCTTCACTCGCCAGCTCCGGTGGGAGCGGCGCGCCTGTGCCGCGTTTTGCCGCCGATAGAGCGGCGCGCTCGTGTTGCGACAACCCGAGGTCCCCGGTCAAAGACACTCCAGACGGTTCGGAGGTCGACCAGATGCACGAGTGAAGGCTGGGGTAGACCCGAACCGTCACATCATCATTCAGCCGGTGAAGCTCGCCGCCGGACGACGGCAGCAACTGGCCTTTCGGCACACCGGCTTCTGTGAGCACGCGTGCCGTCTCGTGAGAACCGATGACGCGGGCGCCGGTGTTTTTCGCGATCACGTCTGCGCCGGCGATATGGTCCATGTGGCTGTGGCCAATCAGGATGAAGTCGGTCTCTGAGATGTCAGCCGATGTCGCTCCAACGTCCGGGGCGCTCGATAGCCGGTCCATGAACGTGTCCAGGAACACGATCAGCCCATCGATGTTCAATCGATATGTTGTGCATCCGAACCAGTCCAGGGTCACGCTCATTCGGTCGTCTCCGGTTGGTGAGTTGGTTTGTCGTGTGGTGGGAGCGTTCGGCGCCGTCGGTCTTTTGGTTTCTGACCGGAGGGGGGGAGTGCCGCTGTGCGAGAAATCTCCCTGGACGGCCGGATGCTCCGCCTGTAGCGCCTGTGTTGGCCTGTGATAGGAGGATGGACGAGGCTAGCGCACGCCGTCCTGCGGCGCGTATCCGAGCACTTCCCTGGCGTGGGCGTTGTCCCGGAACAGCTTTGCGTTATCGGAAGTCGCCCAGAAAATATCGAACTTGAGATCGGCTGGCGCCTCGATGATCTTGATCGTCAGCTGCTGCAGGTCTCGATAGCTCTGCCAGTTGGCCTGCCCCCTCCCGGGCATGGCTTTATCTTCCGGTCCGGTGTTGCTGATACGGAGATTGATGACCGACAGTGGCGTGGTAGCCGCGTAGAACCTGCCGAGGTCCTCTCCGAACAGCTTGGTCACTCCGTACAGGGTGATCGGCCTGGGTTCAGAGAACTCGTTGACCATCTCCCACGACTCCGGCACCGGGACGTTTTCCCTGGAGACGAGCGACCTGTACGGCTCCTCCAGTTCGTAACCGTTCGCCGTGGCGCCGGAGCTTGCCAGGATGACCCTGGACACACCGGACTGCCGGGCGACTTCCAGCACGTTGTAGCAGCCGACGATGTTGTGCTTCAGCATCGTCTCCCAGCTTCCGTTCATTCCGTCAGGGTCGCCCTGCCCACCGGCGGCGGCGAGGTTCACCACGACGTCGATGCCCTTGAACGCCGGGTAGAGGGAATCGATATCGGCCACGTTCCCCTTGAAATTGCGCTCGTCCGGAATGTCGTTCACTCCATTACGTGACATGGAGCTGACCTCGTAACGCTCTTCAAGCGCCGGGCGCATCGCCTTTCCGACGACTCCGCTGAGTCCCGTTACCAGGACCTTTAATCTGGCCAATCAGTCTTCTCCATCAGGCGCTGCCGGTACGTGACTGTTCCGCGCACCGGCCATGTGTAGTCAAGAAGTTGTTCCATGCAACCGGCCGGCAGGTGTTTTCACCCTTACCCCGGTCATATCCCACTGGGGGTGTGGCGTTCCAGTGGCTAAACGTTCTCGGTATCGAGGGTCACGTTGTCACCTCGTAGCGTCCGGTTGCGGATATCGAACCGTCCCGGGTAGCGCACCGGAAGCTGGCCGGAATCGATCATCAACTGGAGCGGGTGTACCAGCGTCTTGAGCGGCATCTGGACCTGCGTGTGGGTGCGGGCTGACTCGTAAACGGCGTGCACCATTTCGAGAGCCTTGTAGCCGCTCTCGCCGGTTGAACGGTACTCATCGGTCTCGCCTGAAACCCAGTCAGCGAAGGCGTGCGCCTGTGCGATGGAGCCTTCGATCACCTCGAAGTTGTCTGTGCCGTACCGGGCATGCGCTCCGTCCGGCCTGTGAACCTGCCAGCCCGCGGCGTCGCCGTTCATGATCCTGAGATCTTCCAGCGTCAGGTCGATCATGCCTTCGCTGCCGTAAATATGCGCGCCCCAGCCGTGCTTCCGGGTCAGCCCTGACAGAATCATCGCCTCGGCCCCGTTCTCGAATCCGAAAACGGCCAGCGCCTTGTCTTCGATCGGAATCGCGCGCGCCCAGCGATCCGTCTCGCGCTCAACGTTGCCCATGACCCAGGTGCACTCCGCATCCCCGAGCAGGTATCGAAACAGGTCCGACTGGTGCGACGAATAGTTAGGAAGGCCGTCCCTGGCGTAAACCTGGATCAACCTCACATCACCGATCTTGCCGTCCGCGATCAGGTCCCTTGCGAGGGTGTAGGCAGGCAGCCACCGGCGCTGGTGACCTATCGCCAGCTTCACGCCGTTGCGCCGGCAGACCAGGATCATGTCCGCGGCCGCGCCAACGGTGTCAGCCATCGGCTTTTCACACAGCACACCCTTCACTCCGGACGCGGCTGCGGCCATCGTCATAGGAGCGTGTCCGATGTCCCACACGCCGACCGAAACGACATCCAGGTCTGACTTCTCCAGCATCTCCAGGGCGTCGCTGAAGTGCTCTGCCCTGTAGTCATCCCACTCGGCGAACCGCTCGTCGAACTCCTTCATCGCCTTGTCGCTCAGGTCCGAGATGGCGACGATCTCGTACTTGCCGGAGCGCAAGTACCCGATGCCGTGGTTGCCGGTCATCTCGCCGCAACCGATTACGCCGACCCGCAGTTTGTCTGCCAATCCTGATTCCCTGTTGATTGTGGCGCCAGTGGCGCGTTATTTTCGGACGTGGCGGGTTGCCCGGTGGGCGCGCCGTGGCGATGCTGGCAGGCCGGCTCCACGATATGCCGGCCTGCCGGGACGCTTACTCGACGAGGTGCGCTTTGAGCACATCTTCATCGAACTCGATCCCCAGGCCCGGGCCCGTCGGCGGGATGATGTAGCCGTTTTCCAGTACAAGCGGCTCCTCTACGATCGTCTTGTTGAGCGG
>JADFRU010000017.1:0-12653 GCA_022561115.1 Chloroflexota bacterium
GCGGGAACTCGGCGCCACCGACACGATCAACGCCGACAAGGAAAACGTCGCAGAGGCGATCCAGGAGCTTACCGGCGGCGAGGGCGTCAACGTGGTCGCGGACGCGTCGGGTGATCCCGAGGGCCTGAACCAGGCCGTCAGTATCGTCAACCGGTTCGGCCTGATCGTGGGTTTCAGCCTGATCTCAGCGACCGAGCCGGTGGTGTTCAATCACCAGGCATGGATGCGCAAGGCGGCCCGCCTGGCGCCAACCGTGTCCGGCGCCTCCCCGACCCCGACGGAAGCGATTCAGACGATGGTCAATCTGCGTGAACGCGGCTGGGCGGACCCCGCCCGGCTGATAACGCACCACGTCGGCTGGGACGGCATTCCGGACGCTTACGAGATGTACGCCAACCGGTCTGACAACGTCATAAAGGTCGTGCTGGACATTAACGGCTAGCCAGATCGGAGACCGGGACATGAAGGCCTATCAGTTAACCGGGCCGCGCCGGCTGGAACTTGTCCAGGCGGCGGACCCGACCCCCGAGGACGGCGAGGTCGTCCTGAAGGTCCAGCACGCTTCTATCTGCGGCAGCGATGTCCACCTGAACTACGAGCCGACGCTCCCGGAAGAGCGTTACCCGATGTTCTACGGCTCGCCGTGCCACGAGATCGCTGGCACGATCGTCGAGTCACGGAACCCGAAGTTCAAGGTCGGCACGCGCGCCATCGTCCTGCCGGAGACAGCGGTCGCCGCCGGTGGGCATCGCGGCGGCGGACTTGCGGACTACATAACGAGCAGCAAGGTGATCCCGCTGCCGGACTACGGAAGCACGGCTGAGTGGGTGATGTGCCAGCCGGCCGGAACGGCGCTTTACTCGTCCCGGCGCTGGGGATCGACCGACGACAAGCGGATCGCCATCCTCGGCCAGGGCGCTATCGGGCTGTCCTTCACCAACATCGCCGCCAACCAGGGCGCTCGCCAGGTGATCGCAGTGGACCTGCTGGACTACCGGCTGGACAAGGCGACGGAGGTCGGAGCGACCGACACCGTGAACCCCGATCGCGACAACCTGATCGAGGCGGTTAATGACGCCACCGGCGGCGAGGGCGTGGACGTCGTGGTGGACGCATCTGCGGACCCGGACGGGATCAACCAGGCGGTCCAACTGGTCAACCCTCACGGACTGGTGATCAGTTTCTCGCTCGTTCCGGCGCAGGAACAGGTCATATTCCGGCACCTTGAGTGGATGCGCAAAGAGGTCCAGATCATCCCCACTAGCTCCGGCGGTTCAAGCAACCCGACGGAGGCGATTATCGACATGGTCGCCCTCCGGGACCGGGGATGGATGGACCCGGCCACATTCACAACCCATCACGTCAGCTGGGATGACATCCCGGACGCGTACGAGATGTACTCACGCCGGAGAGATAACGTCATCAAGGTGGTGATGGAGATCAATGCTGAATAGCGATCTGCCTGTCGTGTTTGAGATGGGGTCACTGTGAAGGCCTATCAGCTGACCGGCCCGCGCCGTCTTGAGCAGATTGAAGCCCCGGACCCGGAACCGGCGGACGGGCAGGTGCTGCTGAAAATCCAGCACGTATCCATCTGTGGCAGCGACACCCACCTGAACTTTGAGCCGGCATTGCCGGAGGAACGATACCCGCACGCCCCCGGGCTTCCCTGCCACGAGATCGCCGGGACCATCGTCGAAAGCAAGAATCCGGACCACCCGGTCGGCCAGAGGGCGATCATCCTGCCGAGCTTCACGCCGTCAGCCGGGATGACTTCCGGCGGGCTGGCGGAGTACATCAGCGCCGACAAGATCATCCCCATCCCGGACTACGGCAGCACGGCGGACTGGGTCATGTGCCAGCCGGCCGGGACGGCGTTACAGGCCAGCCGTGAGTGGGGGATCTCTAACGACAAGACTTTTGCAATTATCGGACAGGGCGCTATCGGCCTCTCCACGACCGCCATCGCACACCGCATGGGCGCCCGCCGTGTGATCGCCATCGATCTTGAAGATTACCGGCTGGAGAAGGCTTCGGAGCTTGGCGCAGAGGTCACGCTGAACGCAGACACGGACGATGTGCTGGAAGCGGTCATGGAGTTAACGGGCGGAGAGGGCGTTGACTGCGTCGTTGAGGCCAGCGGCGACCCGGACGGCATCAACGTGGCGCTCCAACTCGTGCGGAAGCGCGGGACGATCATCGGGTTCAGCCTCCTTACAGGACTGGAACCGACGGTGTTCAGGCACCAGGAGTGGATGCGCAAAGAGGTGCGAATCCTCCCGACAAACGCCGCCGGAGCGGCCGACCCGGTGGCCCCTATCCGGGACATGGTCGCCCTGTGTGACCGCGGTTGGTGGAACCCGGCGGAACTGATTACCCACCGCGTCGGCTGGGACCAGATTCCGGACGCATATGAAATGTATGCCGATCGCACAGACGGTGTGATCAAGATTGCGATAGCGATTGAATGACGTAAGTAACCGGGTGATTAACTTTCCACGGGTTTCGTAGCGGTGACTGTCCAGGACCTGCACTTGTTTCAGAAGGGACCAGACTCCAGATGAAGACCTTTCAACTCACCGGACCGCGCAAGCTGGAAGCGGCGGACGCCCCGGACCCGACGGTAAACGACGGACAGGTCTTGCTGGAGATTGAACACGTTTCGATCTGCGGCAGCGATACCCACCTGCGCTACGAGCCCGTCTTCCCAGAAGAGCAGTACCCGTTCACCCCGGGGATGCCCTGCCACGAGATCGCCGGCACCATCGTCGAGTCAAAAAACCCGGACTACCCGGTGGGCATGCGCGCCATCGTGCTCACGGATCGCGGGCCCGGCGGCGAGATCTCCTCCGGCGGACTCGCTGAGTACATCGCCACGAGCCGCGTGATTCCGCTCCCGGATTACGGCGGTACAGATGAATGGCTGATGTGCCAGCCCTCCGGCACCGTCCTGTACTCGGCGAGGCGCTGGGGCACCACGGACGACAAGCGCATCGCCATCATCGGACAGGGCGCAATCGGGCTGTCGTTCACCATGATCGCCGCCAACCAGGGCGCTCGTGAAATTATCGCCATCGACCTTGAGGACTACCGGCTGGATAAGGCCACCGAGTTTGGGGCGACGGGAACGATCAACGCCGACCGTGATGACGTGGTGGAGGCGCTTGCCGAGGCCACCGGCGGTGAGGGCGTGGACGTTGTTGTGGATGCTTCCGGTGACCCGGACGGCATCAACCAGGCGGTGAACCTGGTCAACGCCCGGGGACTCGTAGTCGCCTTCAGCCTGGTGTCATCCCAGACCGAGACCACGGTGTTCCGTCACCAGGAGTGGATGAGAAAAGAGGTCCGGATAATACCGACCGGGTCTGCCGGCTCCGAGGACGCGACATCCTGCATCGCCGATATGGTCCGGCTCCGGGACCGCGGATGGATGGACCCGGCGCGTCTCACAACACACCGCCACAACTGGGACGAGATCCCGGAGGCTTACGAGATGTACGCCAACCGGTCGGACGGGGTGATCAAAACCGTCATCTCGGTCAAGTCATAGCCCGGTCAACCGGGTGGTTCGGGGCGGCGCAGGTTAGACGGTGATAGATAGCACGTCACGCCACGGGCGGTCACCGCAGCTTCGGCGTTCCATCCCACTGAAACGGGGCTACTATACCGGCGGCAAGGCTCCGATACGGGGCCTTCAAGCGTGGCGGGTGAACGGCCGCGGTTTTCGCAGGCATGGATCTCACCCCTGGAAATAAGGCGAAGGCACCGATGAAAGTAGCACGAATCACCGCTCCCCAGACCTTTGAGTTCTATGACATAGACACTCCGAAGCCGGCGGAGGGCGAGATTCTTCTCAAGGTCCAGCAGGTTTCGGTCTGCGGCAGCGACACGCACATGCAGTACGACCAGGTCCTGTCCGAGGAGATGTACCCGGGCCGGGCGGGCGCGCCCTGCCATGAGATTGCCGGTACGGTGGTCGAGTCGCGCGCCGATGGGGTCGAGGTGGGCCAGCGCATGATCGTGCTGCCGGACTTCAGAAACCCGGACGCGCTGGGCGGCCTTGTTGAGTATATAAACGTCCCGAAGTCTCTGACCATACCGTTGCCCGACGACCGCGGCCTGGACGAGTGGCTGATGTGTCAGCCCATGGGCACGGTGTTGTTTGCCACCAAACTCTGGGGGCCCACGGCCGGGCTGCGGATCGGCGTGCTCGGACAGGGCGCCATCGGGTTGTGCTTCACCAACCTGGCGGCGCTGCAGGGCGCAGCGCAGGTCGTCACTTTTGACCTGCTGGACTACCGGCTTGAAAAATCGAAGGAACTGGGCGCAACCGACACCATCAACCCGGACCACGACGATCCTCTTGAGGCGATCGCCGAGGTGACGCACGGGCTCGGTCTTGACGTCATGGTGGACGCGTCGGGAGACCCGGAGGGGTTGAACCAGGCCATCTCCTTCGTCAACACCTACGGCAAGGTGCTGGGATTCAGCCTGATCAGCCTCGGCTCCGTAATCCCGTTCAAGCACATGGACTGGATGCGCAAGGTCGCAAACATCATCCCGTGTTCTTCCCGGGGCTCCGGCGACCCGACGGCGGACATAAAAGAGCTGGTCTCGCTGATGGACAGGGGCTGGGTGGATCCGTCAGCCCTGATCACGCACCGGATGACCTTCGAGCAGGTCCCGGAGGCGTACGAGATGTACTCGAAGCAGCAGGACGGCATCATCAAGGCCGTCATGGCGGTTAACGGCGGAGGATAGGTCCCGGACCGGGGCTGAACATGCCATAATCACGGCCCGGACGAACCGAAAAGAAACACGCGCTAAATTGGTGATAAAACACAGGAGCTAAATATGCCGCTTGAGACCGGGACGAAAGCCCCCGCATTCTCCCTCAAGGACAGTGACCGGAACGACGTCAGCCTGAGCGATTTCGCCGGCAAGACTGTCGTCCTATCCTTCTACCCGGCCGCGTTCTCCGGCGCGTGTGACAACCAGGCCTGCGCCTTCCGGGACTCGCTATCGGAGCTGAACGACGCCAACGCCGTGGTACTGGGCATCGCCGTCGACAACTTCTTCGTCGCGAAGGAGTTCAAGACCAAGCACAACCTGAACTTCCCGATCCTCGTGGACCACACCGCAGCAACAGCGCGCGCCTACGATTCTGTACTTGAGAATTTTGCGGGCATGGACGGCTACACGGCGGCCAACCGCACCGTGTACGTAGTCGACGGCTCGGGCACGATTACGTTTGTATGGCGCGGCGAGAACCCGGGCATCGAGCCGGATTACGACGCCGTGAAAGCAGCCGTGAAGGCAGCGAGCTAGCCGGGACAGACCCAAAACGAACCCGGACACAGCGAACCCGAAGCGAACCCAGAAATCTGGAAGGCCCCGGCGATTTGCCGGGGCCTTCTTAAGTACGTTCTGCGTGGCTTATCACCACGGAGCGCCGGATGTTGGCCCGGCTCAGGACACCCGTGTGACAAGGATCGGGATTACCAGCCCGAAGATGACAAAGAACAGGGCGAGCTGGCCCATCAGATGAAGCCGACGCCCCTTTGCGAGAATGATGAGCACCGGGGCCATCGCCAGTTCTACGACAAGCACCCCGGCGACGAACACACCGTCGTGTACTTCATCACGAACCGCGGCGTACGCAAGCGCCGTCAGGATTCCGACCGCTGGCCAGGTCACCCACGCCACGCCGTGCATGTACAGGATCACGCGCGCCAGGTTGTTTTCCTCAGCGTCTGCGCTCCTCATGAAGTTGGGCGGGTTGTACACGAACATGACCGACATGTGTGCGACGAAGGCGAGCGCCATCAACACGCCCGCAAGGAGCCCTGCGAGGATCGTCATTTAACGAGATTCCCGGATCACGTGCGCCCTTTTTGTTGAACTGCGCTGCGGCCCCGGCGGGTCCCAGCGTTGCACGAGATACGCCCGAAACCCGTGCTGCATTTCCAGCATCAGTTGCCAGGCCAGTCCCACCTCGCGACTCGGGGCGAGCGCGAACATGCTGGGACCTGCGCCGGACATCAGGACGCCCATCGCGCCCAGGCCTCGAAACGTCTCCCGGAAGGTTTCGTATTCGGGGAAAACCGTTGCCGCGTATGGTTCAAACACGTTGAAGTAGAACTGCACCGGGGCATCCCCACCGCCGCGTATGCGTCCCGCCAGTTTGTGCGTGAGGACCCCGCGCGTATAGTCGGAACGGGTGACCTCACCGTACAGACGGGCCGTTTTATCCGGGACCTCGCCTTCCGGCAACTCGGGCGACAACACGACCATCCACCGGATATCGGCGTGAGGCAGCGGGACAACGTGCTCTCCCCTGCCCTGCACGAGAGCCGTGCCGCCGCTCAAGAAATACGGGACGTCCGATCCGATCTCCACGGCGATCTTTTCGAGCGCCGCCAGATCGATTTCGAGTCCCCAGAGCTGGTTGAGTCCCGTTAACACGGCGGCAGCGTCGCTCGAACCACCGCCCAGCCCGGAGGCCACGGGTATGCGCTTCTCCAGGTGAATCTCGGCGCCCAGGTTGACGCCCGCCACGTCCCGAAGCTTCCGTGCGGCGATGATCGCCAGGTTGTCATCGCCATCCAGGCCGGGGTCATCGCACACAAGCGTTAACCCGTCCGCCGCTTTCAGCGTCACCGTGTCGTGAAGATCGATCGTCTGCATGATCGATACGATGTCGTGGAAACCATCGTCACGTTTCCCGAGCACTTCCAGCGTCAGGTTTACCTTGGCGTGCGCCTCGATTTCGATCTCCGCCCTGGCGGCCATCAGCCGTTTCCCCCGGACCCGGGCGCTGGCGTGCCGGCAGAACCCGCCGCGACGATCTGGGTCCGCGCCTCGTAAAGGCGTCCCCATTCGGCCATCGAAAGTGTCCGGGGACGCCGCATCGAGTCCAGGCCCGCCCGGTCAATGATGTCTGACGCCTCCGGAACCTCGATCAACAGGCCGCGCGCAAGCGAGTTGTGCAACTGTTTGCGGGGCGCCTTAAACGCGGCCCGCACAAATCGGAAGAATGCCGCCGCATCGTCAAGTTCCAGGGGAGGGGCCGGACGTTTGACCAGCCGTATTACGGACGACACCACTTTCGGGGGCGGGATGAACGCAGAGCCCGGCACGTCAAAAAGCACCTCCGGGTCGGCATAAAACCGTGTCGCGACCGAAAGCAGCCCCATTTTCCCTTCCGGCGCCGCCATCTCCCGGGCCACCTCTCGTTGCACCATCACCACGATCTCGGCCGGCGGGTTATCGGCCTCCAGGAAACGACGAATTATTGGCGACGCCGCGTAATAAGGCAGGTTAGCCACGATCTTGTATGGCCGATCGGCGATCTCCGGAATGTCCCCGGGTGAGCCTCCAGGGGTTCCCAGGTCCAGGTCGCGAGCATCGGACTCGATTACGCGGATATTTTCGTTTTTCGCGTAACGCTCGGAGAGCATTTCCGCCAGCGCTCCGTCAAGTTCCACGAGCACCAGGTGTGCCGCACGGTCAGCCAGCATGCCGGTTATCGCGCCCCGGCCGGGACCGATCTCAAGCACCGTCTCGCCGGGCTCGATCCGCGCCGCTTCAACTATGCGCGCGCATACGGCGGAGTCGCGCAAGAAATGCTGGCCCAACGACTTTTTCGGGGACCTGGCCGCCCGGCGATTTCCGCCGGCCGGCGCAAGTCCCTTTGCGTTGTACTTTGGGTGGTCGTGCACCTTCATTTCGATCGTGCAGCGCCGGTATACGTGTAGATTTCGACTCGAGCCAGGCCAACCTGCGTCGCCCGAGGTGGCTCGCTTACCGCTGCTTCCTTCCGGATCTGACGGGGTTCACGAGTCCTCGCCGCGCAGGACCCGACTCTCAACACCGAATCTACAACGTAGTGACCAGCGAACACGACCTCCAAAAAGGAATTAAGCCCTGCTAAAGCGGATTGCAGGTACAGGACACCGCTAGCTTCCCGCCTAGCACGACCACGTTCAAGTATACGTTCCACGTACCCGGATTTTGGCCTGTTTGCCTGCCAACCCTCCACTAAAACGTTGGTGTGAGGCCGATAGCGTCTCCGCGCGCCCCGGATAAACTGTGCCCATGCCTCAAACAGTGCGCAAAGCCGTAATTCCGGCTGCCGGGATGGGCACCCGCTTTCTGCCCGTCACCCG
Source organism: Chloroflexota bacterium (assembly GCA_022561115.1). Taxonomy (GTDB): domain Bacteria; phylum Chloroflexota; class Dehalococcoidia; order Lucifugimonadales; family Lucifugimonadaceae. The sequence goes on from JADFRU010000017.1 coordinate 8,169, forward strand.
CGCAGTCCCAAAAGTTCTGCTTCCGGTCCTTGACCGTCCACTTATCCAGTACGCAGTCGCGGAATGTGCGGCGGCGGGAATAGACCAGATCGCATTCGTGCTTTCGCCCGGGGCCGGGGTGGTCGCCGACTATTTCCGCCCGAACAAGCTCCTTGAACGCGCACTGGAGGAGCGAGGAGACGAAGCCCGCCTGGCACAGCAGCGGGAGATCAACTCCCTGGCCGAGATCACTGTGATTGAACAGACTGATGCGAAGGGTCTCGGCCACGCCGTGTTGATGGCTCGGGACTTTGTCGGTGATGAGCCTTTCGCCGTGCTTCTGCCGGACGATCTGATCTGGTCAGACACACCTGCTATCGCACAGTTGGCCCGTATTTCCGGGAAGTACGGCGGCAGCGTTGTGGCAGCAAAACGCGTGCCTCAGGAAGCCATCCCGAACCTGGGGATTATCGATGCGGAGTTGATCGACGAGCCGGATGCGAGCGGGGTTCACCGCGTTCGCGGCCTTGTCGAGAAGCCGCCGCTGGCGGAGGCCCCGAGCGACCTGGCGATCATTGGCCGGTACGTCCTTACCCCGGGCGTGTTTGACCGCATCGAGTCCGGCGCGGCAGGGGCGCTCGGGGAGATTCAGCTTACCGACGCCATCGCAGCCGCCATCGGCTCCGAGCCGGTTCATGCCTGCGAGTTCGAGGGCGATCATATCGATGCCGGAACTCCGCACGGCATGCTGGCGGCCATCGTGTACGAGGCGCGGAGACGCCCCGATTTTTCGGACGCCATCGCAGCGCTGGGGCTTTCCCTGGATTGATCGTCCTGTCCCTAGAACCCGTCACGGGTATGACTGCATCACACTGTCAACCGGAAACGCAACGGCCCGGATGAGCCAGAGTGCCCATCCGGCGTACGCGCTGACGGTGCGCCCCCCAAGCTGAGGTAGTTGCCGGACATGCTCAACCTGGCCGAGTTCCGCTCCGAGAAAGATGGGTTTTTCGGCCGTGACGAGAACTCTCCGCTCACGGACGGTCAGCGCAGCCGGTTCAAGGGGCTCCTCTACTTCGATGAGGCGCTCGATCTCGCTTTCAGAGTCACCCCGGAACTGGTCGAAGATTACGCCCGGGATGAGATCGAAATCCCGCTCACAACCGGCGGGGTGACCGGCACGCATCGCTGGGCCACGGTGTCATTTGCCGTTGGAGATCAGCAGGTGACGCTGACGGTTTTTCGCGAGGAGAACGACGGACCACTGTTCCTGCCCTTCCGGGATGGCACGGCGGGAGACGAGTCCTACGCCGTAGGAAGGTACGTAGAGCTGCACCCGTTGCCGGACGGAGATCTGTGGCTGGACTTCAATTACGCGTACAACCCGTACTGCGCGTACAACGACCAGTGGGCCTGCCCCATCCCGCCACCCGAGAATCGTGTCTCTGCGCCGATAAGGGCGGGCGAGCGAGCCTACCCCGACGCGCTGCACTAGCGTTGATTGGCCACCGCCCCTACGCGGCGCCGATCGCCCAGACCCGCGTGCTGAGGCTCTCGAAGCACGTCTTTGGCCGGCAACGCCGGTCCTCGCCGTCGCCTAGTCGTGTTCCAGCGACAGCACCGCCATGAACGCTTCCTGCGGCACGTCTACGCTGCCGATCTTCTTCATACGCTTCTTCCCCTTCGCCTGCTTCTCCAGCAGCTTGCGCTTCCGGGATACGTCACCCCCGTAGCACTTCGCGAGAACGTTCTTCCGCATCGCCTTTACCGTCTCGCGAGCGATCACACGGCTGCCGACAGCGGACTGTATCGGCACGTCGAACATATGTCTCGGGATCAACTTGCGTAGCTTGGCGACCAGCTCCCGGCCCTGCGACTGGGCGTTGTCCCGGTGGAGCATCATCGACAGCGCGTCCACCGGCGTGTAGTTCACCAGGACGTCCAGCTTCACCATGTCACCCGGCCGTGGTTCACCGACAGAGTAGTCCATCGATGCGTACCCCTGTGTGCGTGACTTGAGCTGGCTGTGGAAATCAACGAGCAGTTCCGCCAGCGGCATCTTGTACTCGAGCAGCACCCGTGCGTCCGAGGCGGCTGAACTGGAAGCATCGTCGCGTGTTGAGTCCACCGACTGGAGATACTCCATTCGCGTGTACTCACCGCGACGCGAGGTCACCAGCTCCATCACCGCGCCGATATGCCTGGACGGGGCCACGATACTCAGGTCTACCCACGGCTCAAAGATCTTGTCGATGTCCTGTACAGGCGGCAATTTTGACGGGTTGTCCACCACGATCTCGTCGCCGTTCCTGAGACGCACGCGGTAGCCGACACTCGGCGCCGTCGCGATCAGTGTCAGGTCATACTCTCGCTCAAGGCGCTCCTGCGTGACATCCATGTGGAGCAACCCCAGGAAACCACAGCGGAAACCGAAACCGAGCGCCGCCGACGACTCGGGCTCAAACGAGAGCGCGGGGTCGTTGAGGCGCAGTTTCTCCAGCGCGTCGCGCAGCTCCGGGAACGACTCACCGTCCGCCGGGTAAAGACCGGTATACACCATCGCTTTCATCTGCTCGTAACCGGGCAGAGGTTCCGAGGCGGACGACTCTCCAACGGTCATCGTGTCGCCCACGCGGCACGCCGAAACGTCCTTCAGCCCGGTGGCGACGTAGCCGACCTCGCCCGCCTCCAGTGATTTCATACTGATGGGCGAAGGGCTGAAGTAACCGATCTCGAGCGCCTCCGCCCTGGCGTCCGTCGCCATCAACCGGATCCGGTCGGCGTGGTCAAGCCGTCCGTCCACGACCCTGACGTATGCAATGACGCCCTTGTACGAGTCATACTTGCTGTCAAATATCAGCGCCCGGAAAGGTGCATCCGGGTCGCCCGAGGGCGGAGGCAGGCGGTGTACAACCGCCTCCAGTATCTCGGCGACGCCCTCGCCGGTTTTGGCCGATACGAACACGAACTCGTCGTCGTCAAACCCGAATGCTGACGCCATCTCGCCGGCAACCCGCTCGGGCTCGGCCGCCGGGAGGTCAATCTTGTTCACTACGGGGATGATCTTGAGGTCGTACTTCATCGCAAGGTAGATGTTGGCGAGTGTCTGGGCCTGGATACCCTGCGTAGCGTCGACCACGAGCAGCGCGCCATCGGAAGCTGCAAGGCTGCGTGACACTTCGTATGTGAAATCAACATGCCCGGGCGTATCTATCAGGTTCAGCTGGTAATCAGCCCCGTCCGCGGCGCCATACTTCAGCCGGACCGCCTGCGCCTTGATCGTGATGCCGCGTTCACGCTCTAGATCCATCGTATCCAGGTGCTGTTCCGTCAGTTCCCGGTCAGAGACGGTTCCGGTAGCCTGCATCAACCGGTCGGCGAGCGTGGACTTGCCGTGATCGATGTGGGCGATGATGCAGAAATTGCGTATGCGCGAGAAAGCCATTAGACGAATGATAGAACGGAAGCGGGCCGGGCAATCCTTTTAATCCCGAACAGGTGTCGATCAGTCAAGCGCCGCGCCAACTGCGCTGCCGATGGCAAACGTGACGGCGGCGGCCACCGCGCCCAGTACGACCATCCGCAACCCGCCACGCATGACCGACTGGCCGGTGAAGCCCGCGATCGCTGCTCCCACAACGACTAACCCGACCGAGCTCGCGCCTGCAGCCATAGCCGCCGCTGTGTTTCCGGTGGAGAAAATGAACGGCGCCACGGGCAATATCGCACCGAGGGTGAAAGCCAGGAATGAGCTGAATGCCGCTCCCCAGGGCGACCCGAGTTCCGCCGGGTCCACACCCAGCTTCTCCCGTATGAGCGTGTCTAGCGCCGCGTCGCGGTTGGACATTACCTGTTCTGCGACAAGGATCGCCTGATCCGGGCTAATGCCCTTGCCTTCAAATATCCGCTGGATTTGCGCCTTCGCAGATTCGGGATGGTCATCGATAAGACTCTCTTCAACCCGGATCAAATGCTGGAACATATCCCTCTGCGAGCGCATCGATATCCACTCGCCCGCGCCCATCGAGAACGCGCCGGCGAACAGTCCGGCAATCCCGGCCAATAGCACTATTTCCGAGTCATTGGTACCGCCCGCCACGCCCATCACCAGGCTGAAGTTGGACACCAGGCCGTCGTTCACGCCCAGCACCGCCGCCCGCAGGGTTCCGCTGGAGCTGGCGCTGCGCCCAAGAACCGTCCGAAGCCCGTCAAACGCCCCCGGACCGGCCAGCTCGGCCAGTTCAGCCGCATGGGCGCGCGCCTCATCCTCAAGATCACGCAGCGATGGGTGGGACGCGTATGCCGCTACAGCGCGTTCCTCGCCTCGCATCAGGAGCGGCAACGCCACGGCGAGCTCCGAGCCGATGAGCCGAGACGCCCACCAGACGAGCCGTAACCTCAGGCCAAGCCGGGGTTGCCGTATAGATGCCGGGTCGATGCCCAGCCGCTCAGCCCACTCACGGGCCTGCTCAAGCTCTTCCTGGGCAAGCCGGGCGCACCCGGCGG
>JADFRU010000286.1:0-3218 GCA_022561115.1 Chloroflexota bacterium
AACGGATTGCTTCGATTGTTGAACCTGAACTCAAACTCGTCCAGATACCGCTCCAGATGCTTACGGAAGACCTTGTGAAAGCTGCCCGCCACCCCACGCTTGAACAGCGCCCACGCACCCTCGATGGTGTTCGTGGTCACGTCGCCGCGCACCCATTCCTCTGCGGAGTGGTTGACGGTCTCGTGTCGAGTGTCTTCGTCACCGATACCCGCGTATCCGGCGTGTTCGTCGGTGTAGATCGCTTCGGCATCGTCGGCGACGTTCCGCTCTACGAAGGCGTGAAGCGTCTCCCGACGAGTGTTGGGTACGACTTCCATCTGGAGATCGCCACCGCGCTGAATCGCACCGGCCACGACCGTCTTGTTGCCGACGTACGCATGGCCCTTGCCCCGGACCTTGCCGCCTATCCACGTCTCGTCAACTTCGATGATGCCGGACATGAGCGCGTCGGGAGTTTTGAGGGCTTCCCGGATGCGGTGACAGAGATACCAGGCTGTCTTGTAAGCGATGCCGAGCGTGCGCCCAAGCTGCCGGGCCGAGATGCCCTTCTTGCCTTCGATAATCAGGTAGATGGCGAGGAACCATTTTTTGATCGACAGATGGGAGTCGTGCATGATCGTGCCGCTCGTGACCGAGAAGCGGTGGCGGCATGAATTACAGTCGTACTGGGAGCGTGTCGTGATGCGCGAGATGGAGTCGGAATCACACGCCGGGCAGATCACGCCTTCCGGCCAGCGGAGCCGCTCTAGGTACAGGCGGCAATCATCGTCGGAATCGAACTCTTCCAGCAGCTTGATAAGGTTCATCTCATATGTCTGAACCATCGAAACGCCCCCGTAAGAAGTCCCGGCTCCCCAAGAAACCCGAGGAATTGCCGGACGATGAATTGATGCTCCGCCTATTCCCTAAGCGGGTGATCGACCGGATGAATGAGATCGTCGATCACGACCCTGTTCACCGGAAGCCACGTACGAAGGATACCAACTAGAGAGCCGTGCGTCAAGTATATCATTCCCTTCGTTACGGTGCCGGAAGCGAAAGAGAGGGTCGCCATCAGCACAGATTGAAACTGGGAATGGCTGAGACCGGATCGCTCCGTCTGCGTGAAACTCTATGTGCCAGCGCTAACAGGCGCACGAGCCAGACGATCACTGGATGGTTATTCCCGCTGCGTGCCGGACCACCGGAAAATATTCGACCGCCCTTAAACGACGAAGCGCCCGGCATCCGAGTCATCGGGCAGGCCGATTGTTATCGCATCGGACGCTTAACTGCCCGGGACCCGGCATCCGGCGCTGTCCGGTTAAGAAAGACCTTCATCCGGGCGTCTGCAATCCCGGAGGCGGTCTCGCAAGACGGCGAATAAAGCGCAAGCGCGCCTTCACCGGATTCAACGCGAATTGAGGGCGAAACGATCCCCGGCCTGCAACAGCGTTTTACGCCGCCGTTCTTCCCTGTAACTCCGGGGTAACTCCGGGAATCATTTAAGTCCGAGAAACATTCCGGGCGCGCGCCAGGCCGGTCAAACATGGCCGGGCGAATGTAACCCCAGCGTCACGCCTGCGTAACACTTTGGAAACATACCGGCCATAGCGTGACTCCCCAACGTTCGTGTGCCTTGACCGGTGCACGGTTGGCAAGGATCGCAGGAGGTATCGTCCGCTATGGTGGACTCTGGATCACTGGCTTGGATGCTCATGGCGTCCGCCCTGGTGTTATTCATGACACCGGGGTTAGCGTTCTTCTACGGCGGACTCGTCCGCGGCAAGAACGCGATCAACATGATCATGTACAGCTTCGTGGCGATGGGTGTCGTGAGCGTCGTATGGCTACTGTGGGGATACTCGCTGGCCTTCGGCGGCGACGGCTCCTTTATCGGCAATTTTGACTACCTCGGGTTCAATAATGTTGACCCGGACCTGGGACCGGGCGACGGCTACGACTCGATGATCGTGGCGATTTTCCAGATGATGTTCGCCATCATCACCCCGGCGCTGATCACGGGCGCCATCGCTGAGCGGTTCAAGTTCAGCACCTACCTGATCTTCCTGGTCATCTGGGTCACCGTCATTTACGCCCCGATAGCCCACTGGGTATGGGGTGACGGCGGGTGGATCCTTGAGATGGGCGCTCTGGACTTTGCGGGCGGCACCGTCGTCCACATCAACGCCGGTGTCGCAGCAGTCGCAGCCGCCTGGCTCGTGGGGAAGAGGCGCGGCGTTAGCCGGGGTGTTGAGCCCCACAACGTGCCGTTCGTCATCCTGGGCGCTGGCATCCTGTGGTTCGGCTGGTTCGGATTCAACGCCGGCAGTGGCCTTGCGGCAGACGGCGTAGCTGTCAACGCCTTCCTCGTGACTAACGTCGCTGCGGCGACGGCGGCGCTGACATGGGTCATCCTGTCCTACCTGCAGAACGGCAAGGCAAGCGCCGTCGGAGCAGCCACCGGCGCTGTGGCCGGACTTGTGGCGATCACGCCTGCGGCCGGCGTAGTCGGGCCCATGGGCTCGCTCGCAATAGGTTTCGGCGCAGGCATCCTGACCTACATCGCGGTGTTGTACCGGCATCGCCTCGGGTTTGACGACGCACTTGAGGTGTTCGCCGTCCACGGCATAGGCGGTATCTGGGGCGCGTTGGCCACGGCGATCTTCGCCACGGGCGGGATTGGCGTGGTGAACGGCAAGTTCGAGTTGCTCGGCTACAACGCCATCGCCATCGTTGCTGTAATGGGCTACTCGTTCATCGGCACGCTGGTGATCCTCAAGATCCTGGACATCATCCCGGGACTCGGCTTGCGGGCCAATCCACAGGATGAGGACACAGGACTGGACATCTCGCACCACGGCGAACGTGCGTACGTTTCCGACGGCGCCGACTAACTGCCCGGAACGGGCGTAAACCTGAACACGGACGCGGTCACGGAGCCGGACTAAACTCAAGTTAGGCTCCGGACCGCCATCCCAGATGATCCCTGTTTAAGGGGGTATACAGAAAATGATGATCAAGATAGAGGCCATAGTCAGGCCTGAGAGAATTAACGACGTCACATCTGCGCTGGAAGCTATCGGTTGCGGCGGGTTCCACTTCGCCAACGTGACCGGGCAGGGCCAGCAGCGCGGCGTTGAGGTGTTCACCGGCCGCGGCGCGGCGCTCACCCACCGATCGTCTCTGCCGAAAACACTCCTTGTGACCGTGGTCCCGGAAGACCAGAAGGAGCAGGT
>JADFRU010000287.1:0-3223 GCA_022561115.1 Chloroflexota bacterium
GTTGCGGCCGGGAACGCGTGTCGTTATCAGCGGAAAAGTTGAGGCTTACCGGGACCGGGCGCAGTTCCAGAACCCGGAGTACGAGGTGTTGCGCGGGGACTCCCTGACACACGCCGGGAACCTGCTCCCCATCTACCCCTCCACTGACGGTATGTACCAGCGAACCCTGCGAACCGCCGCCCGCAAGGCTCTGGACGTGGGTTTGCCGTTAATGCGGGAGCACCTTGCCCCGGACATTCGTGAGCGCATGGTCCTGCCGGGGTTGCGGGACGCGATCGAGTGGATGCACCACCCGGACACGATAGAGCAACGGGAGACGGCACGAAGACGGCTCGCGTTCGATGAGCTGTTCCTCAACCAGCTCGCAGTGCAGCGCCGCAAGCGCGAGTGGCGGGAACGGGCGGGCGGCGTGACTATCCGGCCGCGTCCCGGCCTGCTTGATCTGTTTATTGAGTCACTCGATTTCGAACTCACGGCAGATCAAAAGAACGCTCTGAAGACGATTCTTTCTGACATCGATTCTGACGTGCCGATGGGGCGGCTCCTGCAGGGGGAGGTCGGAAGTGGGAAGACGATCATCGCCGTGATCGCGTTGCTCGCCGCCGCGTCGTGCGGCATGCAGGGCGCTCTTCTCGCCCCGACCGAGGTGCTTGCTGAACAGCATTTCCTTTCACTGCGATCAATGTTTGACGCCGTTCCCCTGCATGGCGAACAGGCGTCTATGCGGCTCGAAAGCTCGTCACGCGACGCGCCGGACGATACAGAAGGGCAGGACGGTAACCCGCCAGATGACGCGGATCACGGCGCCGGGCGACGCAACGGCGATGACCCGGTGGTTGTGGCTAACGTCCCGGGGCTGGACTCGCCTTTGCGGATAGGCCTGCTGATCGGCAGCCACTCGCCGCGGGTGAAGCGTGAACTGCAAAAAATGATCTCGGACGGCGAATTGGACATTATCGTCGGCACCCACGCCGTCATACAGGAAGCCGTCAAGTTCCGGAACCTCAGCCTCGCCGTAGTGGACGAGCAACACCGTTTCGGCGTCGAGCAGCGGGCCGCCCTGACAGATCAGCGGCCACGGCCTCACCTCCTGGGCATGTCGGCGACGCCGATACCTCGCTCGCTCGCCCTGACCCTCTACGGCGACCTGGACTTGACGACGCTTCGTGAGTTGCCGGGCGGGCGGAAGCCGATAACGACGCTGTGGGCGCGGACCCCGGACCAGCGGGCGGACGCGCACCGTCTGGTGCTCGACGAGGTCGCCGCCGGACGCCAGGCGTTTGTCGTATGTCCGTTGATAGACGAATCGGAAGAGATCCGCACCCGGTCTGCGGTCGAAGAGTTCAACTACCTTTCGGCAGGCCCCTTCTCGAAGCTCAAGCTCGGGCTTTTGCATGGGAGACTGCCGCTTGCCGAGAAGCAACGGGTCATGGACCTTTTCCGCCAGCGAAAGATTGACGTGCTGGTCGCCACGCCGGTGATCGAGGTCGGCATAGACATCCCGAACGCCACGGTGATGTTGATAGAGGGGGCAGAGCGGTTCGGCCTGTCGCAGCTGCACCAGTTGCGGGGGCGGATAGGGCGCGGCGAACACGCCAGCCGGTGCATCCTCCTCTCGGACGGCCCCAGCCCGGGCGCGCAGGAACGGCTTGGCATAATCGAGCGCGTATCGGACGGGTTTGACCTGTCCGAGGAGGATCTCCGTCTGCGCGGGCCGGGTGAGTACATCGGCACACGCCAGAGCGGGTTCGCAGACCTCCGTGTAGCCACGTTGTTCGATGCCGATCTACTTGCCTCGGCCCGGGCCGAGGCTATCGACGTTATCGCCGCCGACCCCGGGCTCACGGAATCCGGCCACGAGGAGCTGGCAAAGGAACTGGAGCGCGTCTTGCGCGGCCGGACAGCCGAATTTTCCTGAAACTCCCCGGGACCGACGATCACGGCGATACGGCCCCTGTATCATTCGCCCCGCCATGCCATTCCCACTATTTCCAGAGGAAATTGCCGCCGCAACGCCCGGGATGATAGCGCTGCGCCGTGATATTCACGCCAATCCGGAGATCGAGTTCCGGGAGCGCCGAACGGCGGCGATCATCGCCGAGCGATTAACCGCGGCGGGACTGACGGTGGAAGAAGGCGTCGGCCAGACAGGGGTCGTCGGAACCCTTCAGGGCGGCTCGGACGGGCCGGCGCTCATGATCCGGGCCGATATCGATGCGCTGCCGATGGCGGAGCAAACCGGGCTTCAATTTGCCTCATCTGTCGATGCGATGCACGCCTGCGGCCACGACTCCCACATCGCAATAGCGATCACCGCCGCCGAATTGCTGGCGAGACACCGGTCGGAGCTACACGGCAGCGTGATTTTCGCCTTTCAACCGGCGGAAGAGAACAATGTCGGCGCTCAGGCGATGGCGGACGATGGGTTTTTTGACCGCTACAAGGCTGACCGGGTTATCGCCCTCCACATCAGCGCCGGAGATCCAACCGGCACGGTCACGGCGTCTTCCGGCCCGACTATGGCCGGCAAGGACACTTTCAGGCTGACGATCACCGGCAGTGGCGGTCACGGCGCTATGCCACATCTCAGTGTTGACCCGGTGGTGATCGCAGCGCACGTGGTTACAGCGCTTCAGACGCTGGTCAGCCGCGAGACCCCTCCAAACGAGATGGCGGTGGTGACCATCGGCGAGATTCATGCCGGGACGGCGGGAAACATCATCCCCGCCACCGCTGTCATGAGCGGGGCGATCCGCTGGAACAACGTGGAGACGCAGAAGACGCTGTTGGACGGGCTGATTCGCACCGCAAAGGGTGTGGCGCAGGCCATGCGCGCCGATGCCGGGTACGAGTGGCTTTCCGGCACGCCGCCCTGCGTCAACGACGCGGAAGTGACCGACTGGATGAAGGGCGTTGCAGCGGATGTGGTCGGTGAAGACCGGGTGTCCGGGATGGAACCCCGGACCGCCTCGGACGACATGTCGCTGTTCCTGCACGCTATGCCGGGATGCTACTTCGGGCTTGGGGCCGCGATAGAAGGAAAACCGGAGGCCCATGCCCACCACAGTCCAACGTTTGATATCGACGAAGCGGCGTTCCCCGTTGGCGTTGAGCTGTTTATGAGAGCGGCGCTGGACTTCCTGGGGCGCAACAGCGGGGCGTGAGCGCCGCGCCGAGGCTGGCGAACCGGCCCCTTAGAACATCGCGCGTTTCAGGACACGGC
>JADFRU010000288.1:0-3204 GCA_022561115.1 Chloroflexota bacterium
CCCAGCCGCCGTAGGTCGTGTAAAACACGCGGGTGCCGAGATCTGCGAAGTGGACCTGTGCGACGCCCTTCAGGCTGTCCGCGATCGGATTGTCCGGGTACTCGACCGTGGACTCGTACATCTCGGGCGCTGCCTTGAGAATATCGGCGCCCTTGAGAGCGTCCAGCCCGGTTTTGCCCAGGTAGTCCATCACCCATCCGCTGCCCACGCCCGGCGAATAGATGCGGCTGAAGGCGCTCAGCGCCTGTTCACGCTGGGCCTCTCCGGATATGCCGGTGAGGAGACCGTAGTCCTCCAGCTTGCCGACCGAGGCCACCGGAACGCCCGGCGCAGCCAGTGCGCGCGGCAGGCCGTTGCCGAAGTTCACCGCGGTGACAACGTTCTCACCCTTCGGGTCCAGCTGGCGCACAGCCTGTCCCAGCCAGCCCTGCTCTCCGACCCGGTCCGGGGTAGCGGTGTGCCAGATGTCCATTGAACGGAAGTGGGACCGATTCGGGGTCGGGTAGCCGACGCCGTGGATTATGGCGACGCGGTCCTGGTCATACAGCTCTTTGAAGGCGGCCATGCCGGGGTTCAGCCCGAAACCGTTATCGAGCGGGATCACATCGTCATCGACAATCCGGATATTTGGCCGGAAGTCCTTGTACCGGGGATCTTCCCACGGGACGATGCAGTTCAGGTAATCGTTGCCGCCCGAAAGCTGGACGACAACCAGCACCTTTTCTCTCTGATCTGTCATCGTTTCCTCCCTGGCCGCCATAACGGCTGGTTATCTTCTGCCCCCGCAACCGGGGCGCTCATCCGGCCAAAGTAAGCGGCCGGGGTTGTCGAGGGCGCCGGAAAACCGGCTACCCGGTCTGTGCTACACCTTTTCGAAAATCTGGAAACGGTGCCTGGCCGTCTCAAGCACGAGCAACTGGTTGCCGCCGTACATCGCCAGGGACACCGGAACCCAGAAGTATGGCTCCGTGCGGGCTGACACCTCGTGCGGATCGTCGACGTCAAGTTCCGGGTACGGATTGAACGACTCCCGCGTGCGTTTCTCATCCTCGTTTGCGTCAAGGTACTCCGCCGCCCACGGGGACAACCCGGCCTGCCCGCGCAGGAGGGTCTGGAACTTCCAGTCCCGGTCGAACACCTGGACGCGGTGATTCATCCAGTCCGCCACGTAAATATAGCCGTCGCCGTCCACCGTGACCGCTGACGGCCGGTTGAACTGGCCTTCCTCCCCGCCGGACACACCATAACCGTCAATAAAATCGCCTTCGTTGGTGAAACGCTGAATCCTGTCGTTCCGCCAGTCGGCTACGTACAGCGTGCCGTCCGGGGCGGCGGTGATACCCCACGGGTAGTTGAACTCACCGTCACCGGTTCCCTCCGAGCCAAACGAACTGACGTGTTCGCCCTCCGGCGTGTACCGCTGAATGCGGTGATTCTTATGGTCTACGACGAGCAGGTTGCCTTCCGTGTCGAACGCCAGTCCGGACGGTCCGTCAAACTCGCCCGGCGCGGAACCCTCGGTCCCCCAGTGGGTTATGTACTTGTTGTCCGTGTCAAAAATCGTGATCCGTTGCAACTTCTCGTCGGCGAGGAACAGGCGGTCGTTGGAATCGAACGCGATCGCGGTCGCCCATTGCATCTCGCCGTCCCCGGCGCCGTAACGGGAGAAGTTGTCGTGCCAGTTGTGCTCAAGGTCTGTCACGCCGATATCAGCGCCAGCAGTGGACCCGCTCGCGCTGCGGCTCAGGACATAAACCCGGTTGTCGCTGCGGACGGCGATATCGACAGGGAACGAGTACCCCCGCCCGCCGGTCGCGGCGCCGAAGCCGTTCGTGTCACGGTACTTCAGCGTGATTCTTGTCTGTGTCTCGGTTGCCATTGCCTTACTCCGGCCTTACTACGGAAGGATGTCCGATCAGACCAGTTGGTACTCCCGGGTCGAGACGATCAACTGCAGGACCGAGACGATCCTTGCCGCGCCGTCTTCGGTCGACGGGTCGATATCGCCCAGTTCGCGTGTGAAGGTCACCAGCTCGTTGCGGGTATCGCCGGCCACGGCCAGCGGCCCTACCAGGTCCAGGCAGTCTTCTACGAGCGCGTCCGGTTCAACGTTTCCCGGGGGATGACGGCCTGCGATACGGTCGATGATCGCCCTGATCCCCTTCTTTTTCGCGTCTCCAACCGTGTCGCTGGCGAAGTTGATACGCTGGACCATCGTTCCGGTGCTGATCCAGTCATCGCCGCCCATCCATCCCTCAACGCTTGGCGGCACAAGGAGCGTCTGGCCCATGTAACCGCATGCCGCGGTCGCCTTGTAGACGTCATCAGTCGGCCAGTCGTAGCCTCCCGCCAGCCGCAGGGTTCCGACCACCAGCTCAACCGGGCTTTTCACCCGCGCAAAGCGCGCTGATTCGGACTTGAACGCGTCCGACTCAAAGATAGCCCGGAGCATCGCCCCGATGCTGTAGTCGTTGGCGAAATACGCATCGACCATCGCCTGTATGGCCTCAGGGTCTTTGGGCCCTTCGTACGGCCACTGCGGCACCGGTAGCTCATCAGCGATGAAGTAGTGGTACAGGTGCCGGGCGATGAAGCGAGGCGTAGCCGGGTTCTTGCACATGATCTCGATCACGTCTTCGCCGGTGAAGTTCCCGGTCTCGCCAAGGAACGTCTTTTCGCCGTCGTCGTGGTCGGACTCGTCGTACTTGAACTGCCATGCGATGTAACCGTACGGCCGGAGCGTGTTGGCGCGCATCTTCGTAGACATGTACGGCATGTTTTCGATGGTCCAGCCGGTGAACGCCCGCGCACACTCTTTGACGTCTTCTTCCGAGTAGTTGCCGACGCCCATCGCGAACAGTTCCAGTATCTCGCGGCCAAAGTTCTCGTTGATGGCGCCCTTGTGGTTGTCCTGGTTGTCCAGCCACAGGATCATCGCCGGGTCTTTCGACAGCTGTATGAGCAGTTCACGGAAGCTGCCAAGGCCGTAACGCCGGAACATCTCAATCTGGCTGATCATCACCTTGCCCTGGATCAGCTTCGACTGGCCCGTTGCGAATACGCGATGCCAGAACAGGGCGATCTTCTCTTCAAATGGCGTCTTCGTGGTCACCATCCGGTACATCCAGAACGACCCGGATGAGGGCTGGATCCGAAGGTCTGAATGGTCCGCGTGGTAGCGGCGGATCAGGTCCAGCGGCAGGG
>JADFRU010000289.1:0-3188 GCA_022561115.1 Chloroflexota bacterium
ACTCGATCACGTCCGGGCGCATCCCTGGCCTTTCGGAGACGTGGAAAGGCCCGATGGGCAACATCTTGATGTGCCAGGAGTTCTATGAGACCGACCCGCGCCGGGATTTCGTTCGCGGGTACGCCTACCAGCTCAACCGGGGCACCGGCCCGCTGGCAACGGCGCTCGGCGGCGCACATGAACCGGTCAGGTGGGGCGAGGGACACCACGAGGATTTTGCCGAGCGGTTTGGCCACATCGTCACACTGGCGGGCATCGGTGAGGACCTACCGGAAGAGCACAACGCTGTGACGCTTGACCCGCAGCTTACCGATAGCAACGGGCTTCCCGCCCCGAAGGTCACATACACGTTGAGCGACAACTCTCGCCGCTTGATGGAGCACTCCGTCACGATGGCCACGCGTGTGCTGGAGGAAGCGGGCGCGACCCGGATCATGGCGAACCCGTTGCTACGTAGCGGGGGTTGGCACCTTATGGGTACGGCCCGGATGGGCGACGACCCGGAGCGTTCCGTGGTCAACAAGTGGTGCCAGGCGCATGATGCGGACAACATTTTCATCGTCGACGGCAGCGTGTTCGTGACGGCCGGCGCGGTTAATCCAACCCCTACTCTGCAGGCGATCGCGCTGCGAACCGCCGATTACATCGTGCATGAAAGAGACGATCTGAAAGGCTGACCCGGCGACGGCGGCCGGGCACACTCCCGAACCGATCGCTTCCCAACACCGGGAGCGGACATCACCCTGTAATGCGAAAAGGGCGCAAATGCCGACCAGTGACAGGCAGATCACGGACACAGACCGGGTAATCCTGACGCGGGTGATGGACCTGATTATTCCATCGAACGGGGACCTTCCCGGCGCCGGTGAACTCGGCCTTGCGGAGAACCTGGAACGAGCGTCACTGCGCTACGGACGTCTTCGGTCCGGGCTGCTGTCGGTGCTGGACGCGTTGTCGCTCGACATTTCCTCACGGGCCGAGGGCGGATTCGCTGCGCTCGATAGCGAGACGCAGATCGCTTCCCTGAACAACGTTGAGGAGGCGCTGCCGGTGCAGTTCTCCGAGTTTGTCGAGCTCATATACGAGACGTACTACACGGATGACCGTGTTCACAGCCATATCGGCTGGGTCGGACGGCCACCGCAGCCTGAGGGGTTCGATCTGGAACCGTGGGACCCGTCAATCCTTGAGACAGCGCGCAAACGAGAGCCCTTCTGGCGAGGGGTTGGCTGAAGGCGGTGTGCGCGCCCCCGGCGGTTCGTTTATCGTGTGCGGGCCGTACAGAGCCGTACAGATTAGATATTTGCTCAACGGGGCGGATCGGAATCAGACCCGCTGAATCAATCCTGGAAAGGGACGCTTCGTAATGGACGCTGTGCAACTCAAAGAGACCCTGAAATCTGGCGGCCACGTGTTTGGCTGCATGATCTCGGCGATGTCCGGGATCAGGTTCCAGGGAGCGTTGGCCGGAAGCACGCTCGATTTTGCGATCATCGATACCGAGCACGGGTCCCGGGACCGGGCGGAAAACCAGCTCCTTTGCAACGTTCTGCGACAGGCCGGAATCACCCCGATCATTCGCGTCCCGATCCCGAAGTCTGAATGGGTCGCCATGGCCCTGGACGCCGGAGCCGCGGGTGTCCTCGTCCCCTACTGCGAGACCGTTGAAGAGGTCCAGGCGGTAGTTGCAACCGCCAAGTGGCACCCGCTCAAGGGCGAGTACCTGATCCGGGCGGTGCGAGACGGCATCCTTCCGAGCGATAAGGCCCGGGAATACCTGGAGGCTCGCCACAAGGAATCGATCGTGATCATCGGCATCGAGTCGGTGCCCGGCCAGCAGAACCTGGATGCGATCCTGGATGTCGGCGATATCGACGGGATCTTCATCGGCCCGAACGACATGTCCACGTCACTCGGCATCCCGGACGACTACTCCAACCCGGAATATATCGACGTGTTGAAGGACATCATCGCCAAAGCGGACGCACACGGCGTTCCGGTGATGATCCACCAGCAGACGATCGAGACCTCCACAACGGCGATCAATCTTGGCGCAAGATTCATCATGCACTCGTCCGACGCACGCCTGATGCAGTTTGCTATGCAGGACCACATGAACCAGTTGCGTGAGGCGGCCGGCGCGGTGAAGGCGACGGCAGAGGACCGGGTGGAGACCGTTTAACGACTATCCATGAACCGCATGAAGACAGCGCGTTTTCAGAATGAATCTTCTCCGTCACCCTGCCCGCGCCCGGGCGCGGGCAGGGTGAACAACTCGCGTTGATCGGTAGACGAGACCGTGGAGACAGTTACCGGCGTTAGTCGCGCTGTCACCGCTTCCAGCAGGAAAGGGCGCATATGGCGTGGAAACGAATCGTGCTTGAGATAGGCATGGGTACGGATATCCGTGGCCGTGACTACACGAAGGCCGCTGTGCGGGCGTTGCGAGACGCCCTCTGGCACAACTCGCTCGGCGCGGCAAATGCGCTCGGGCTGGATACAGATTCCATGCGTGTGGAAGTGACCATCGGCGTGACGCAGCCGGACAGGGTGGACAGGGACGCTGTACTCGCGGTCCTGCCGCACGGTACGGGAACGGTAAACGTCGTCGAAGGCGGCCTTGAGATTCCCAACGACGACGGGACCGACGCCACATTGATCGCAAGCGCCGCCGCAGTCGTGCGGCTCGATCTCCCGTAGGAGGGCAACCATGCCACTAAAGCGCGTAATCCTCGAAATGGGGACCGGGAACGACCTGCACGGCGGCGACTACACAAAGGCGGCGATTCGGGCGGTCTTCGACGCTCTTCACCACAGCTCGCTTGGCATAACGCGCGCCATCGGCGCCGATATCGAGTCGATGCACGTGGAAGTAATGGTCGGGGTTCAGCAGCCGGACAAGGTGGACACGGACGCGGTCAAGGCGACGCTTCCCCACGGCAAGGTGACGGTCAAAGCGGTCAAGGGCGGCATTGACGTGCCGGACGAGAACTCGGGCGATTTTGCGATCATCGCAAACGCAGCGATAGTGGTGAAGCTCGACCTGCCATAAAAGACGGACAGGTAATCGGCGCTCTCCGGCGTGCAGCGAATCCGGGGCACGTTTAGCCTTGGGCGTCACAGCTACGACGACCCAAACCTGAATGTCCGGATCCACGTACACGCCGATCGACAACCTCCTAAACATT
>JADFRU010000290.1:0-3184 GCA_022561115.1 Chloroflexota bacterium
CCGCCGACTCAGGCACAGCGCGCGATGGCTGCACCGCCATTCAGCCGAGCTCTCGCGCCGCGTCCCGCTCAAGCTCGCCCAGCTTCTCCACCCTCCGGCGGAAGTGTTCTTCTGTGCTGAACCTGGCGTCCAGGAACGCCCGCAGTATCTCTTCCGCCAGGTTCAACCCGATTATTTGAGCGCCCAGGCAGATCACGTTCACGTCATCGTGCTCAACGCCCTGGTGCGCCGAGTAGGTGTCGTGGCTCAACATGGCGCGGATGCCGGGGATCTTGTTGGCGGCGATCGCTGCGCCCACACCGGTCCCGCACACCATGATCCCCCGGTCCGCCCTGCCCGACTTGACATCGCCGCAGACGAGCCGCGCTATGTCCGGGAAGTCGACCGGCTCGGTGCTGTTCGTGCCGTGATCGGCTACCTCATGGCCCCATGACCGGAGCAGGTCAACCACCGGCCCCTTCATCGGGAACCCGGCGTGGTCTCCGCCTATCGCAATCCGCATCGATCAGACCCCTCGCACACCGGGCGCTCGTCGCTTAGTAATAGATCGCCGTGCCCAGCCCGCCGCCGGCCGCTATCACATCACCATTGATTGCGATCGACCTCGGAGAAGCCAGGAAGGTGACCACGTATGCGATCTCCCGCGCGTCGACGAAGTGCTTGATCGAGTTGCCGCCGGCCATCCTCTCCTCGATCTCCGCCTCCGAGACGCCCTCCGCCGCCGCCCTATCGGCGATGACACCTGCGGTCCGTTCCGTCCTGGTCGCGCCGGGGTGGACCACCGTCACGTTTATCCCGTCCGGCCCCAGCAGATTCGCCAGGTTTTTCGTCATCGCCACAACCGATACGTTCCGCATGCTGCCGATGCTGGACCCGGCGTTCCGGGCCGCCATGCCGGAGATGTTGATGATGCGGCCCCATCCCTGCGCCTGCATCAGCGGGGCGACCGCCTGCACGGAGCGCAGGTAGCCCATCACTTTGACGTTCATGTCAGCCCACAGGTGATCCTTGGTGATCTCGGCGAGGGTCGGAACAGGGCCTCCGCCGACCACGGCGGCGTTGTTGACCAGGATGTCGATCCGTCCCAGTTCTCTGTGTGCCTCTGCGACCATCGCCTTGACCGACTCGTCGTCGCCGGTATCGACGGTTACGGGGATGATTCTCCGTCCCGTCTCGGCGGCCAGCTCGGAGGCGGTCGCCTCAAGCGCTTCCCGGCCGCGCGCCGCTATAGCCACGTCAACGCCTTCAATCGCCAGTTCCCGGGCGATGGCCTTGCCTATACCGCGACTGCCGCCGGTCACGATCGCCGTTTTTCCGTTCAGTTCGAGGTCCAAAATACGTCTCCAGATCCGGCTGATATCACTCTAAATCGTCTCGCTGAAACATCTGGCGTAACTGTATACCCGGCCGTCTCAACCGGTATGCCTCAATCAATCCGGCCATCGTTCTGGTAATTAACCCGGCGGCTCGAACACCTCGCCAGCCCGAATGGTCACCAGCGGCCGGTAGATCCCGCCGGAGCGGTCATTTCCGGCGTGGTCTGAGTGAACGTACGGTCCCGGGTCCCATCGCAAGACCGAGATATCGGCACAATATCCGATTCTTAACGATCCGATCTCACCGGCCAACCCCAGCACTTCAGCCGGTCGTGAGGTCACCCGCGGCCAGATATCCGCCTCGGTCATGCCCGCCGCACGGACTTTCGACATGACGAGCGGCAGATCGTGCACCGGTTCGACGCCGAGGTGTGCGCTGTACACGTCGCTCGAGATGGTGTCCGGCAGGAACTCCTCGGACACCATCGCCTCCAGCGCCACGAAGTTGATCGATGTCGTGCCATGTCCCAGGTCGTACAGGATGCCTCGCTCGCGCGCCGCCCGGGCGCAATCCCGGACCCGGCCGTCCCGCACCAGGCTCGTCTCACGCGGGTCGGAGCAGTAGGTAAACACATCGCCCGGCCTGAGCAGTTCCAACTGGTCCTCCAGTTCCCAGCCCGGCGCCCGGCGCGGTCCGAACAACAGCGGCTTTCCGGTCGCCTCCGCCGCCTCCAGGGCGCGCCGGAGAATCTCGTGCGGGTCGGACGTTCCGCATGTCATCACGCTTGTGTTGACCGTGATGCCCCAGATCGCGCCGGAGTCGTCCCCTTCTATCGCCGCCACGCACTCCGCCACGTCTGCGAACTCCATCTCCGTGAACGGGCCGTCCGGGTTCGATTCACCGTTACGCGAGATGTGGAGCGCCATCCTGATGCGGGTCTTGCGGCCTTCGACCACCTGCTCGCGATACCGCGCCCAGTTGCGCGCCCCGGCGTCACCCTGCGAGAGAACCGTGGTCGAGCCGCGGGCGAGCATATGCACGTCAGGGTCAATGCCGTACCGGCCGTCCCCCAGCCCCGGATGCGCGTGCAGATCGATCAGGCCGGGCAGCAGTATCCCGTCCGGGTAGTCGAGGCGCGTTAGCGCCGGCGGTGGCTCAGAGCTTGCGGGTCCGGTCGCTGATATCCGGCCGTCCACGATCGCCACCCAGCCGGGCGCGTCGGAGCCGGTGATCGGGTCGATCACGCGCCCTGCGCTGATTACGAGGTCAACAGACTTCATTGATCCTGCGTTGTCCTGTGGCATTACCGGGTTTCTCCGATACCGGTCTCGGATGACCGTATGTCGCGCATCTCAACTTTCCAGAGCATCCCAACCATTGCGGCGAGGCCAATTTGTCCTGCTCGGTATTTTGGGTGAGGCCGGTGTCAGCCCGAACTTGATTCCTGTCAACCAGAACCTCATTTCCGTCAGCCTGAACCTGACATCTATCATCCTGAACTTGACGGCTGTCATCCTGGGCTTGACGACCGTCATCCTGGGTTCGACGACTGTCATCCTGGGCTTGACGACTGTCATCCTGAACTTGATTCAGGATCGGAATCAACTACGGCAGCCTCGTTGGATGCGAGGGGCCGACTACGTGCGTCAACCCGGAACCCCGAGACATCACCACCCGCAGATACGACCGGATCCTGAATCGAGTTCAGGATGACATCAATAGAGCTCAGGATGACGCCAATCGGGGTCAGGATGGGCATATGTGCCAAGAATGACATCAATCGCGCTCAGGACGACGCCGATCGGGTTCAGGATGGGCATATGCGCCAAGAATGACATTGATTGCGTCTGCCGGGACGTCGGCCGCA
>JADFRU010000291.1:0-3170 GCA_022561115.1 Chloroflexota bacterium
CGGCCTGCGCGCCGTGACCCCGCTGACGCCCGAGGAGTCCGCTATGGCGCGGCGTGATCTCGCATCATCGGTTCCGCTGTTCGTAGAACTCGCCGCACGGTTGGACGGGCTGCCGCCTGATCGCGCACGGCTTGCGCTTCTTCTCGAGGACATCACCGGGGCGAATCGAATGGAGATCGAGCGGCGGTTACAGGTAGTAGCGCGCGTCTTCGAGGACGTGTTGCCATTGCTGCCGGTGCGCGGCTCCGGCGGCCTCGGCACAGGCTCGGGCGAGAGCGAAAGGAGACCGGCGTCTCCTGATGAGCGGGACTCTCCCGGGGACGGCGATGGTGATTCTGGACTGGGATTCCTCGATATCCCGTCGCTTCTGGGCGAACCTGCCTCGGGGTCGGCGTCATTATCCAGGCGGTCAGAATCGGCTTTTGCACAGCCCCCGGAATCGACATCGGCGCAAACGGGTGAGCCTCGGATCGAGGTCGTGTTCCCCGGCGGGAGAATCTCGCTGCCTGAAACCGTCGCCAGCCTTGATGTGATCATCCAGGTTCTCCAGGAACGCAGGAGCAACCTGTCGCGCGGAAACAACCCGGCGTCCTTCTAAGCGCCGGGCTAAGCGCCAGCGCCCGCCTGCCTGCCTCCCGGGACTAAATCTTCAAGAGGATCTTGTTTGCGCCGCGTTCCCGGTTATGGACCTGGCGGTAACCCTGGGCCGCCTCGTCCAACGGCATGACGTGCGACACGAGATGGGCGAGATCCAGTTTCCCTCCCCACAGTGCGAGCATCGTCCTGGACACGTCGGCGCGGGACGGCGGGTGAGCGCGGAGGATTTTCACATCGGCCCGGGTATCGGACTCCAGGGCCGGCCTCCCCGGAAAAGGTGCGGGCGAGGAACCGGGCAACTCCGGCTCGGTAAGCACCACGAGGCCGTCCGGGCGCACGATCCGCAGTGCGAGCTGCAACAGATCCGCGTTGACCCCCGCTCCCAGGATCACCGCGCCGGGGCCTTCGCTGCCGGCCGCCTCTCGCACGGTTTCTACGATGTGGGCAGCCTCGGGAGACGACGCGTCGAAGGTAGTCGCGCCCAGGCGTCGTGCCAGCCTTCGCCGCCGGTCGTCGTCATCCAGTGCGATCACGTTCTCGATGCCGGCCGCGGCCAGAGCGACGAGGGCGGATGCGCCGTACGGATCGCACCCGATCACGACCACTTGAGTCGATCCGTCCGCCATCGCGATATCCACCGCAGCGGACCCGAGTCCGTAGGTATCGCCGAGTAGCAGCGCCCGCTCCTCGATAGCGGCGGAGGGGACCTTGAAAAGGACCCTGTCGGCTTGTGGGACGCGTATGTACAGCGCGTGGCTGCCGTCCAGTCCGTTCCATCCGAAGGCTTTACGTCCATCGTCAGTATCAAACACCCCGAGCCCTGTAACGAGATCGCCCAGGTCGACGGACGCCACCTCGGATCCGACCTCGTCGATCTGACCACAGAACTCACCGCCGGGAATCGTGCCGGGCCACGGGTCCGGGCCTGCGTAGCGAGCGAGATCGCGCGGGCCGATGGCGGCGGTCGTGACACGAATTATGGCGTCCGAATCATCCCGGATGCGGGGAGTGCGTCTGTCAACGGTCTCCACGATGCCGGGGCCGTCAAAGTTCAGCGCCAGCATTCAGACAACCCGGCTCGGCCCGACGCGTTTCCTGTCGACACTTCGGTGTGCCCGGTGGCCTGGCAGGAACGCGTGGAACGTGAGGCGGGAAATGGTTGTGTGGCGTGCGCCTGTCACACGTTTTCCTTGACGCGTTCTGCCAGCTTGCGCGTCATACCCGGTGACGCGGCCAGTTCATCTATCGACGCCTCGCGTATCCCCTTGAGCGACCCGAACTGCCTGACAAGCTGGCGCTTGCGCTTGGGCCCGATCCCCGGCACAAGATCGAGCGCTGACTGCCGGGCGCTCTTCGATCTCAGATTGCGGTGGAAGGTGATTGCGAAGCGGTGCGCCTCATCCCGGATGCGCTGCACGAGGAAAAGTCCCTGCGATCCGCGTGGGAGGATGAACGGCTCCGGCGAGTCCGGGATGAATATCTCTTCCTCCTGCTTGGCCAGGCTGGCGAGCGGAACGTCCTCCACTCCCAGTTCCAGCATCACCTGCAGGGCGGAACTCAACTGGCCCTTCCCGCCGTCGATCAGCACCAGGTCCGGCACTATCCCGAAGGCGTCTGCTTTGGTTGTATCGCCCTCGTCCCCGTTTTCATCCCCGGCGTTTTTCCTCGCCTCCACCGCCTTCTGCAAACGGGAGAACCGTCTGCGCAGCACCTCACGCATCGACGCGAAATCGTCGTTCTTATCGTGATTGTTTATCTTGAAGCGCCTGTAATCAGATGTTTTCGGGCTGCCGTCCTCGAACACCACCATCGACGCGACGGTGTTCGTCCCCTGGATGTGCGAGATGTCGTAACACTCCACCCGGCGTGGGAGACGGGGCAGGCTGAGCTCTTCCTGTAGCTGCTGCATGGCCTTGTCCATCACGTCGGAGTCGGAAAGCCACTTCAACTTCAGTTGTTCCAGCCCTTCCGCTGCGTTCTGGCCGACCATCTCCAGCAGGCGCCGCTTTTCGCCACGCTTCGGGACAGACAGGTTGACCGGACCGCCGCGACGTTCAGAGAGCCATGACTCGATAACCGCTGCGTCCTCGATCTCCACCGGCACAAGCACGCGCCGGGGCACATGCGATGCCGAGTCATAGAACTGCTTGATGAACTGGGTGAGGATACCGGCCGCGTCTTCATCGCGTGCGCCGGCCATGATGAAGTGATCGCGACCGATCAGGTTCCCCCGCCGCACAAAGAACACCTCAACCCATGCCTCGTCCCGGTCGCTTGCGATGGCGATGACGTCCAGGTTCTCGCCGGACATCGAAAGCACCTTCTGGCCTTCGTAAACGCGCTCGATCGCCCGGAGCTGGTCCCGGAGCGCCCCTGCGCGCTCAAACTCCAGCGCTTCGGATGCGGCAAGCATCTCCCTGTCCAGGCCCTTGACCACGCCCCTGGTATCACCCTCCAGGAACATGACTACCTGGTTGATGACATGCATGTACTCGTCACGATCGACGGCACCGATGCACGGCCCGACTCCTATTGTGATGTGAAAGTCCAGGCAGGGGCGGGCGTCCGTGCCG
>JADFRU010000292.1:0-3177 GCA_022561115.1 Chloroflexota bacterium
AGTCGTACCGACTCGGTGATGAAGCCGCAGCCGGCGCTGACAACGGTTGACGCTGACGGTCGATAGCCCGGGAAGCGGACGTATAATTCCGCTTGCCCGCAATCGTGGCGCAGCTACGGAAATCATTCTGGCGACCGGCGCGCGGCCGGCGGGCAACCGGCGTCATCGGCCAATGGAGGCCCAGGAATATGGATCTCGGACTCACGGGAAAGATCGCCATCGTGACCGGCGGCAGTGAAGGAATCGGCAAGGCCGCGGCGATGGCGATGGCCGCAGAGGGTGCAAAGGTCGCAATAGTGGCGCGGACGCAGTCCGGGTTGGACGCGGCGGCCGAAGAGATCCGGTCCGAAACGGGCAACAATGACGTGATGGGCATCGCAGCAGACGTAACCAACGAGGCGCAGGTGCAGAGCATGGTCGACACCGTAGTCGGCACTTGGGGCGGGCTGGACATCCTCGTGAACAACGCCGGCACCTCGGCTGCGGGAAAGTTTGAGGAGGTCACGAACGAGGGCTGGGACACGGACCTCGGGATCAAGGTTTACGGCGCCATCCACTGCTCGCGCGCCGCAATTCCACACATGAAGCAGCGCGGCGGCGGTCGCATTATCAACACCACGACCCCGGGCGGGAAAGCGCCGGGAGCCGCATCGCTGCCGACTTCACTTTCACGCGCGGCCGGTATTGCTCTTACGAAGGCGTTGTCCAAGGAGTTCGCCGCAGACAACATCCTGGTCAATACGATCTGCGTGGGCATCCTTAAAAGCCGCCAGCACCGCCGACGCTGGGAGGCAGCGCACGAGAAAGATTCAAGCCTGACGCTGGAGCGTTTTTACGACAACATGGGCGAACGCGTACCGCTCGGCCGTATCGGCGAGGCGCGCGAGGCCGGTGAGGTGATCGCTTTCCTGGCGAGCGCTCGGGCCAGTTACATCACGGGCGCATCCATAAACGTGGATGGCGGGACATCGCCGGTCGTTTAATGGTCTCGGTCCACCGGTACGGAACGGTGGAGATGAAGTAGCAACGAACGGGCTCCCGCGCATTTCAGCCGCGTGGGAGCCCGTGATACGTTCAGCGACCCCGGCGACCTGACTCCACGCTCATCGCAGCGCCGGCTTTTACAGGACCCTCGCTCGGACGGCCCGGGCGCGTCTAACGCCGGGCAGCGCCTAACGAACGAAGGTTATTCGGCCCCCGGCTCTTCCTGCATTTCGTACCGGAAATTGCAGAACGCCGCGCCCTGCATGATCGTCTGAGTCCGCGTCAATTTCAGGTTCTTGTTGTACCCGGCCGGGAAGTTGAAGTCCCGTCCGCAGGAGAAGATGAAACCCAGGTCCTGCATCCCGAGGTCCCGGTACATCTCGGCGTAGCGGCAGCGCGTGACGTTGTAGTCATACCGCTTCTCATCCATCTCCAGCACGTCGATCTCAAGCGCGTTGTTCGCCGTCCATGCGCCCTTGCTCGCGACGTAGGTCGAGATGTCGTCTCCACCCGCCTTCTTCGCGAAGGCAGCGCCCTGGTCCTTTGCGATCTCCTCGATCACTCCCTGGGCCACCCGGTTGGCCGCTTGTTCGCCAAACTCGTCCTGGAAGGCGCGAATCATCGGGCCAAGCACCATCGCCTCGATACGTCGTCTTACAAGCACAGGCATGGAGTCGATATCGGCTTCGGTGAACGATCCGGGCGCTTGTGTCACGTCGAGGCTCCAGTCCTGGGATTTCATCTTTCGAGCATGTAGCCGACGGCAGGGTCATTCCCCTCGGCGACGGCCGCAGAAAGTCGCGGGAAGTATAGAAGCAGTTGGAGCGGAAGTTCCGAGATTCACCGGCTTCTACGTCCGCCACACACGCATGGCACATCTCCGCGCGCTCCTGCTTGATCGGCGCCTTGAGTTCCACGTGAATGCCCCGCCGATCCATCGGATGGGGCGATGTGGTTCAGCAGGTGCGAAACCCGGGTCCCGGCCTGCGCGATCTCACCGTGAGGCAGTTTGGAGGCCATCCACCCTGGTACACAGGTATGAAAATCAGCCAACCGGCTGAGACGGGTCGCTCAAGGTGTGACACGGCCGTTTTGAGGTCGCGCCCGGGATACCTAACATGCCTGTCAGCGACGGAACCCGGGCGAATGTCCGTGTGTCGCCTTTCACCATGCTTGCTAAAACTAAAACTTGCGCAGTCGTCGGACTCGACGGACATATGGTGGATGTCGAGGTAGACATCTCGCCGGGCCTGCCGCGGTTCACCGTGGTCGGGTTGCCGGACGCCGCCGTCCGGGAGTCTACGGAACGCGTTCGCGCCGCTATCCGCAACTCCGGTACCGAGTTTCCGATGCGCCGGATAACGGCCAGCCTGGCGCCCTCCGATCTGCCCAAGACCGGGCCGTCGTACGATCTCCCCATAGCCACCGCCGTACTCGCCAGTTCCGGCCAGCTACCCCAGGTTGACCCCGGGTCGCTTCTCCTCGGCGAGCTCGCGCTCGATGGCAAGGTAAGGGCGACACAGGGCGTTCTACCGATGGTGGCCGTGGGACGGGAGCGCGGATACGACACCGTGTTCGTGCCCGAAGAGAACGCCGCCGAGGCGTCCCTGGTCAGCGGGATGAACGTGATACCGGTCGACTCGCTGGAGTCGTTGATCTCACACATGCGCGGTATGCGCACGCTTCCACTGTTTGACCCTAAAACGGGCAGGGTAAAAGAGGCTCCGGCGCGTCGTCACGTCCGTGTCCCGGATTTCTCGGATGTTCGCGGCCAGGAACACGCAAAACGCGCGATGGAGGTCGCCGCCGCAGGGGGGCACAACATCCTGATGTCCGGACCACCCGGCAGTGGCAAGACCCTGCTCGCCCGGTGCCTCCCCGGAATCCTCCCGCCGATGAATGGCGACGAATCGCTCGAAGTGACCAAGATATACAGCGTCGCAGGGCTGCTGCCCGCCGGAAGTCCTCTGATCGAAGCACGGCCGTACCGTGCGCCGCACTACACGATCTCAAACGCCGGGCTGGTGGGGGGTGGCGCCATCCCGCGGCCCGGTGAGATAACGCTCAGCCACCGCGGCGTCCTCTTTCTCGATGAGTTGCCCGAGTTCGGGCATTCGGTCCTTGAGGTGTTGCGTCAGCCTATCGAGCTCAAATTGGTGATCCTCAGCCGCGCGCGGGGAACTGTGACCTTCC
>JADFRU010000293.1:0-3143 GCA_022561115.1 Chloroflexota bacterium
GCTGGACCAGGCGGTGGCGGACGGCACGATAACGCAGGAAGATGCGGACGAGATCAGGGCGTGGATGGACTCCCGGCCCGAGGTGCTCGACGGCCTGAAAGGCCAGCGCGGCTCCCATGGCCCGCAACACGGTGCAGATCGTGGCCCGGGCGGAGCGGCTATCGAAGAGCGCCTCACCGCACTGGTTGAAGACGGCGTCATCACCCAGGCCGAAGCGGACGAAGCCCTGGAATGGTCGCAGGCCCGGCCCGAGGCGTTGAACGAGATTCGACCAGATCGCAGCGATGGCAAGGGTCATGGGCGACGGGGACCCGGGCATGGCTTCCAGGCCCGGATGGCCGGTGGCGAAAATGGCGAGATTGGCCGTTTCGGCGGGTTCAGGTTCAGCTTCCCGCCGAGCAGCGACGCCCCTCCGGTGAACGCTCCGGCCGATAGCTCGGTCCTCTAACCCTCAACGCCCCGGTTCAGGCCGGGTCCGAGCCCCTCCCGATAGGCCGGGAGGGGCTCTTCGCGCGCGTTCCGCAGGGGTGGGCCGTGGCCGTCGCGGCTTATCCTGTTGCCGATGGCAAGCGAATCACAACGGAGACGTCCAAGAAAACAACGTGTCAGCGACCGCGTTTCTGAGCGGCCGGAGCGCGGATACGCAATCGTCGCCCTGGACTCCCCGAACGATCCGGTTAACGTCGGACACACGCTCCGGGCGGCGATGTGCTTTGACACCCGCCTCGTGATTATCGCCAACGCCGACCCGGAGCTGGACCTGCGACGTCTGCCCAGCGACCCGGGCCGGGCCTGGCGACATACCCCGGTTTTGCGCGTGGCCAGCGTTTTTGAGTCACTGCCCTTTGACTGCACGCCGGTAGCCATCGAGTTAACCGATGACGCCGAAGACCTTGTCGAGTTCCAGCACCCGGAGCGGGCCTGCTACATTTTTGGACCCGAGAACGGTTCCTTGAGCGAAGAGACGCTGGAGCGTTGCGACCGCGTCGTGAAGATCCCGGTGGGGTTGCCGCTGAACCTGGCGGCGACGGTAAACGTGGTGCTTTACGACCGGATGCTGAAGGTGCGCCGGCCCGGGATCAAGCAGGGCGACAACAACCCCTGGACCGTGCGGGGGTGAAACGGCGCGTGGCGTACCGGGTCGCAACCGGGCACCGGGGTACAGCTACTTGCCGCAGCGCCTTTCGTGCCACCACCGCTCCCCTCCGCTCTACCCCCCTTTTCGGCTCACAGGAGCCGCCGCCGCTGACCGCCATTGACGGAAACGACCCGGCAGATTACCCCCGGCAGGTCTAAACTCGCGCCCGGCTGATCGCAGTCCGTCCCGGTTTGATCTGTGACCGGGCGGGCACGGGAGATACATGCAGCTCAATCGAATCTTCCCCGGAGTGAGGCGTGACAACCTCCGGGGCGACTTCTACGGCGGCGTCACGGCGGCGGTCGTCGCCCTGCCACTTGCCCTCGCATTTGGCGTGGCGTCAGGCGCGGGCGCAATCGCGGGGTTATGGGGCGCCATTCTCGTCGGTTTCCTGGCTGCGCTTTTCGGCGGCACGCCCTCACAGGTGTCCGGGCCAACGGGGCCGATCACCGTTGTGATGGCCGTGATCATTACCCAGTACGCCCATGACCTGCGGCTGGCGTTCACCGTGGTGATGCTGGCCGGGGCGATCCAGGTCATCTTCGGGGTGTTGAAGCTGGGCCGTTACATCGCCTACGTGCCGTTCTCCGTGGTCTCCGGCTTCATGAGCGGTATCGGGCTGATCATCATCATTATCCAGCTCGCCCCGATGATCGGCTTCGACACCTCCAAAGACGGCGTCGCGACGGCATTGACGGATCTGCCGGACCTGGTGACCAGCCCGATATTTGACGCAGTCATCGTCGGTTTGATCGCGCTTGGGATTTCGATACTGATGCCGCGCCGGCTGCGGACATACGCCCCTCCGCCGTTGGTGGCGCTGATCGCAGGGACCCTGGCGGCGCTCTTTCTGTTTAGCGGAGCGCCGGTGCTCGGCGATATTCCGAGCGGGCTGCCCGACGCGAATCTGCCGACGTTCACCTCGTCCGAGCTTGCGGGCATGCTGGCGAGCGCCCTGATCCTGGCCATACTCGGCTCTATCGACAGCCTGCTGACTTCGCTCGTGGCCGACACCGTGACGAGGACCCAGCACAACTCGGACCGGGAACTCATCGGCCAGGGGATCGGCAACATGGTCGCCGGGTTCTTCGGCGCGCTGCCGGGCGCCGGGGCGACGATGCGGACCATGATTAACGTCCGCGCCGGCGGCAGAACGTCGTTGTCCGGGGCGCTTCACGCCGTCGTGCTGCTGGCGCTCGTCCTCGGCCTTGCGCCGCTTGCCGAAAACATACCGTCCGCCGTGCTCGCCGGGATCCTGCTGAAGGTGGGATGGGACATCATCGACTGGAGCTTCCTGAAACGGATCCGCCGGGCGCCACGCGATGAGACCGTGGTGATGCTCACGGTGCTCCTGCTGACGGTGTTTGTGGACCTGGTGACGGCGGTGGGGGTGGGAGTGATCATGGCGAGCCTCATATCGGCCCGGAAGTTGAGCGGGCACCAGTTGTCCCGGCTCCGCGTGTATCCGCAAGATTCCAACACCTCCGGCACGGGAGATACCGGGGACAGCGCACTGACCCGGGCGGAACAGCGGTTGCTGGCCGAGTCCCAGGGACAGATCCTGCTACTCCACCTGAACGGGCCGTTCACGTACGGCTCGGCCAAGGGGATGGTCCGGCTGCTGACCGGACGGGGCGAAGGGTATCGCTGCGTGGTGTTCGACTTCTCCGAAGTTCCGATGATCGACGGATCGATCGCGATGGCCGTGGAGGAGTTGCTTCAGCAGTCGCGCGATTACGGGCAAGAGGTGTTCATTTCCGGTCTGGGCGGGGAGGCCGTGGAACTGCTGGACCGCATGAATGTGCTGGATTCGATCCCGGCCGAGCGACAGGTGCGTGATCGCAAACAGGCGCTGGAGCTTGCGCTAGCTGCGGTAACGACGCCGGCACCCGCCGACTGATCTCAAGCGCGGCGGAAGTTCGGGCGCGTACGAAGTCCGGGTTGCTATGTCAATCACGCTTCCGACGGCCGAGCGCTGTTCAGAGTCGGGCGCCCATCTGCCGGC
>JADFRU010000294.1:0-3124 GCA_022561115.1 Chloroflexota bacterium
CCGTCGAACCACACCCTGGCATGTGAGTCGTTCGGATTTGACTTGTTGGTCGCCAGGATATGCACCGGGGTCGTGAAGGCCGGATCACCGACCACTTGCACTTTGTTGCCGTGGTCGTCGTCATGATCATCGTCGTGGTCGCCACTCGCTGACGCGTTGCCTATCCCGTTAACTGCGCCGGCGGCGACCAGCAACAAGATCGCCAGTCCAAGTGCCATGAACGCCCTTGAACGGGTAGCCGATAGTAAGGCCAACATCAACTCTCCTCCTCAAACCCACCGCGGCATTCACCACGGACGGCAAGAATGAATCCTCCCCGGCGCCGGCCCGTTAACTATTACGATATGGCCGGCACGGCTGATGATCGTTCAGCCGCCCGTAATTGACCAAGTGTGGTACGTCACGCGCCGGGCAGGATTTGCGCGAACCGGCTCGTAGGATGACCTCCCGGTTCAGGCATCGGGGCCGTTTCCGCCGTTGGCCGCCCGCCCGCGCTCACCGCACCCTGAACAGGCCGGCAGCGAAGGGAGAAAACGCAACCCCGGTAACTCAAAAAAAGTTCGTCTGCATCGCACACCGGCCCGTGACCGGTGCCCATGTAGATGTCGTTCGACGTCCGGTTCGAGAGGCCGGCATACAGGCAGCAGGACGTCCGGCCCTCGTCAAGCATCTTCTGGCTCGCCGCCACGCATGCCAAGGCGTAACCACGGCTGCGTCGCTCTCCCGGCGCGCAGGCGGTAAGGAAAGTCCCGACCATGTCGCAGAGACACAACGCCATCGGCATGTCTGACGTACTGAAGGGCCACCCGGAATCTCCCGATTCATGTGCGAGGGTGGTACGAACGCATCGCCCCCGGGCACGCAACACGGGCAGGCGCGAGGATACCCACCGGGGCACGACACACAAATCCGGCCCGGATTCTTGAGGGTTCAGATGGACGACCAGGCACGCGAGGCGCTGGCGCGCGACAGGACGATCGATATCACGACAACCGGCCGCGAGTCCGGAACGTTTCGCACCACCGAGATCTGGTTCATGTATATCGAATGCCGGGTCTTCATCACCGGGACTCCTGGTGTTCGGGACTGGTACGCCAACCTTGTCGCCAACCCGGAGTTCACCTTCCACCTGAAAGAGTCAGTGCACGCCGCTCTCCCGGCTCGGGCCGCGCCGGTCACCAATCCGGAAGAGCGCAGGCGCGTCATGTCTGCGCCGGAGACCGAGTGGTACCGGGGGCAGGCATCGATGGAAGATCTTGTCGCTGGCAGCCCCATGGTCGAAGTCCACTTTGATTAGGTCGGCCCAGGGCTAATAAGGAACCGTGCATGGGATCGTCGTTGATCCGTGGGAAATACGTCGTCTGCCGGGTGATCGACGACGACACAAGCGAAGTCATTGAGGACGGCGCAGTCTTTCAGCGGGACGGCGAGATCATCGAGGTCGGCCCGTATTCCGGCCTGAAGGCGCGTCACGACCCGGACGAGGAGATCGGCTCGTCCGACTTCGTCGTGATACCGGGGATGGTGAACGCCCACCACCACATGGGCCTCACGCCCTTCCAGCTCGGCTCGCTCGACATGCCACTGGAGCCGGGCATCTTTGCCGAGTGGTCAAGCCGGGTGGTCGACCCGTACCTGGACACGCTCTGGTGTGCGCTACAGATGATCGAGTCCGGCATCACCACCGTGATGCACAACCAGGCGATGGTCCGAACGCCGCCGGACGCTGATTTCTACGAATCAAGCGCCCGCATCGTCGACGCCTATGAAGACGCCGGCATGCGCGTCGCATTCTCCCTGTACAACCGCGATCAGCACTTCTTCACGTCCGAGGACGACGAGACGTTCCTCGCGTCCCTCCCGTCTTCGCTCACAGATCGCGCGCGCCGGGGCATGCGCGCCCGGCCCATCACGCTGGAGGACCATCTTTCTGCCAGCGAGAAGCTGATCTTGAACAAAACGTCGGACCGCACTCGCATCTTCATCAGCCCGCACAACGTCCACTGGTGCTCGGACGAGTACCTCATGGCGATCAAGGATTTTGCATCTCGCCACTCCACCGGGCTCCATATCCACCTTCAAGAAACCGCTTATCAGAAGATGTACGGCGATCAGCACTGGGGCAAGACGCCGCTGGCCCACCTGAACGATCTCGGGTTCCTGGGGCCGGAGTTGTCATGCGCGCACGGCGTCTGGCTCACCGATTCCGATATCGGCATCCTGGCGGAGACCGGAACGACGATCTGCCACAATCCGAGCTCGAATCTCCGGCTCAACAGCGGAATTGCGCCGGTCAACCGATTGCTTGAGCGCGGCGTCACGGTGGCGATCGGCATCGACGAGGCCGGGATCAACGACGATAACGACATCCTCCAGGAGATGCGGCTGGCCCAGAAGATCCACCGCGAGCCCGGCGTCGGGATGCGTAGCCCGTCCTCGCATCGCATTCTCGACATGGCGACCCGGAACGGCGCAAAGGCAACCTTCTTCGGCGACGAAACCGGGACGCTTGAGGCCGGCAAGCGCGCCGATATGGTGCTGCTGAACCTGGAACGGATCAGCGAGCCCTACCTCGACCCGGGCACCAATATCGTCGATGCCCTGGTCTATCGCGGACGTGGCTCCGATGTGGACACGGTGATCGTGGACGGCGAGGTGCTGTTGCGCGGCGGTGCGCATACCACGATCGACAGGGCGGACGTGGCGGCGCAGTTGAGGGAGTCGCTGGCCGGTCCAATCAAGCCCTCTGCGAATTTACGAGCCGCGCTCAACCGAGAACTCAAGCCGTACATAGAGCGCTGGTTTGCGAGTCAACGGCTGCCCGAAGGTCCGGCGCACTACACATACAACGCCCGGTAGGAGACCCTACGGTCTTCCCGAACGAAGCCAGGGGACCTGCACAGCGCGACCTGACAACCTTCACCCCGGACCGCGGCGCCGCAATGGCTTACCGGACGCCCGGCCCGTCAAACCACACGTCATCCCGAGCGAAGCCGAGGGACCTTCACCGCGCGACCTGACGCCCGACACACCGGACCGCAGCACGGCAACCGATTACGGACGCCCGGCCCGTGAAACCACACGTCATCCCGACCGAAGCGGAGGGACCTTTACCGCACGACCT
>JADFRU010000295.1:0-3118 GCA_022561115.1 Chloroflexota bacterium
GTCCAGGCGCGGGTCCAGGTGCTATCGCCGAGCGGCGCCCAGCTTGCCCCGGTGGACGCCATGTGGAAAGTTGGTTCGGGAGAGCCGTTCTTCTACTCAAACGGCGAGTTTTCGCTTGATGTGCCGCGCGGGCATACCCGGATCACCGTTGAACGGGGCACCGAGTACCGTCCGTGGACACGAACCATCTCGGTCGACGATGCGGCCGGAACCGTGGCGCTTGATATCGAGCTGGAGCGCTGGGCGGACCTGCCAGACCGAGGCTGGCATCCCGGCAACACCCACATCCATTACGACGAGAAGGAGCAGAAGCCGGACGAACGGCTGGCCTACGACTCCCGGGTTGAGGACCTGCGGATGACGGCGGTTTCCATCCTGCGCCGCTGGGACCTTGACTACGCCACCAACAAGTACCCGGTCGGCGTCCTGAACGACTTCACGGATACGCACCACCACGTACAGGTGGGCGAGGAGAACCGGCACAACGACAAGGACGGCTGGTCCCGGGGCTACGGCCACGTGATGTTTTTGAACATCCGCAACATCGTGGACCCGATCTCGCGCGGGGCGCTGATCGACACGTTTGATCCCGACTACCCGCCGCTTTCCTACGCCTGTGACGACGCCCGGCGGCAGGACGCGCTGGTGATCTGGTGCCACAACGGCCAGGGCATGGAGGCGCCGGTTGCTACCGCCCTTGGAAAAGTCGATGCGATCAACCTCTTTGACCCGTACTGGAACGATGTCGAGTATGACCTGTGGTACCGGATGTTGAACTGCGGCCTCAAGCTGCCGGCATCGACCGGGTCCGATTGGTTTGTGAGTTCTGCGAACCGAATCTACTCGCAGACGGGTGGGGCGTTCTCGTATGACGAATGGCTCGCCGGTATTCGACGGGGAGAGACCTTCATCACGAACGGCCCGGCTATATCACTGTCGGTAGGCGGCGCGGTCCCCGGCGCTACCGTCCAGCCGGGCATGGACGGCGCCGTACACGTGCGCGTCGACTGGTCTTCCCACTACGCGGTTGAGACGGTCGAGATCGTCCATAACGGGAAGGTCGTGAGGCGGATGACAACGAGCGATTCCGATTCGACGGGCGGTTCGCTAGAGTCCGATATCAAGGTTGACGCAGATGGTTGGATCGCGGCCCGGCTTGGTTCATCGGAACGTGACTCGTTTGCACAGGCGCTCTGGGCCCACACGTCGCCGGTCTACATCGATGCCGGTGGCAAAAAGCCGGCTATACAGGCTGAATCGGCGGCGTTGTTCGTGCGGGATATCGAGGAGTCGATGGCCTGGGTAAAGACGAAGGGCCGGTTTTACACCGACGCGCAGCGTGCCGAGGTGGTTGACCTGTTTCGGCAGGGACAGGACGTGTACCGCAGCCTGACGAAGTGATGGAGGCTACGAATTGGCGTACGACGAGGGTGTAGCGGAGCGCGTTCGCACAGTGCTTGACAGACGAACTGGAATTTCAGAGCAACGGTCTTTTGGCGGCCTGTCGTTTCTGCTGAACCGCAACATGTGTTGCGGCGTGTTAAACGATGAGCTGGCCGTACGGGTCGGTCCCGACGCGTACGACGATGCGGTGGCGCGACCGCACACTCGGCCCATGGACTTCACGGGCCGGCCGATGAGAGGGTGGGTGTACGTTGCGCCCGATGGGTTCAGCGAGGACGCTGATCTTGACCGATGGGTGGCGCTTGGAGTCGCGTTCGCCTCGTCCCTACCGGTGAAGTAGAGGCGCCAGGTGCGACACGTTGGGAGCAGGGACGCCCATGGTGGGGTACCGTACGATTCATGAAAAGCGGTGCTGATTCGACGTTGGCTGCGATAATGAAAGAACAAATGTACAGCCCAAAATTTGACGCCCGAAAATTCGATGGTCTCGTCCTTTACGCTGCACAGCGGGCCGACGAAGACAGCGACCGGTGGTTCGGAGCGACGAAGCTCAATAAAATCCTTTTTTATTGTGATTGGGTCGCGTACCGCCGTAGAGGGCGGCCTATAACCGGCGCAAATTATCGGAAACTCCCGGCTGGTCCCGTGCCTCGGGAATTGCTAAAAGCGCGGGACGCCTTGATCGACTCCGGTCGAGTCCGGCTGGTGGCGCGTCCGGTAATGACCTATGTTCAACATCGCCTCATCCCCACATCCTCCGTTGACCCGCTTGAATACTTTGAGCAGGATGAACTAGCGATCATTGACGAGGTGATTGACACGCTTGCGCCGATGACCGCCGCGCAAGTGTCAGAGTTGTCGCATCGAGAGATCGGCTGGAAAGCGGCGCCTCTCGGGGACGATATTCCTTACGAGACAGCCCTGCTTTCGCCGGACGCGCCCGATGACGAGGATGACTGGTTGGCGATGGCCGCCGCTCTGTCATCCGGTGACTGATGGAGCAGCCTGATCTTCCGCTCCGGGAATTGAATTGGCCTCCGGATGTCGAACGCGCGGCCCGGCGTGTCTTTCGGGATGAGATGCTGTGGCCTGTGTTCAAATCGGCGGTCGATTACACGGTGGCCCATGATCCCGAGGCGGGTCAACGCGTCCAGAGCCTCGAATGGAAGGCGCTCATCAAGATCGCGCAACGATTCCCGAATAACGCATTGGTCACCCCGGGGTCTGACTCGGCTGATGTTTACTGGCTTGCACTTGCTCACCAGGATCACCGGGATGAAGAGGAAGTTAGGAACTGGAAAATCTTCTACGACGCTTCTGACGAGCGAATCGATTACGCGAACGTAGTTGGGTTCCTTGCCACTCCCTTGCCTCACGTGTAGTCAAAGGAAGATTGAAATGCAGAAAAGACCCTACGGCGACACCGGCGAATCGCTTTCTATCATCGGGTTCGGCGGCGTTGTGGTGAAGGACGTTGAGCCCGATGAGGCCTCACGGCTTGTGAGCGAGGCGATCGATCGCGGCATCAACTACTTTGACGTGGCGCCGCGCTACGGCAACGCGCAGGAAAAGCTCGGACCGGCGCTAGAGCGCTACCGGAACGACGTATTCCTGGCGTGCAAGACACGTGAGCGGGATGCCGCCGGCGCAGAGCGCGAGCTCCACGACTCACTCAAGAAATTACGTACCGACCACTTTGACCTGTACCAGATGC
>JADFRU010000296.1:0-3116 GCA_022561115.1 Chloroflexota bacterium
GGTCCACCACCGCCCATGCAGCGTGGATATTGTCCGAGCGGGTGAAGAGTGACGGATCGCCGCGCAGCACGTCATCCAGCAACTGCACATACGCGTCCGGTATCGCCACGCCTTCGAACGAGTCGTCATAGCTAAAGCTCATGTCAACGGGCCGGGTGGCGGTGCCGCCGCCCGGCACCTTTGTCATGAATCGCAGGTGCATCCCCTCGTCCGGTTGAAGACGCAGGGAGAGCGTGTTCGGCTCGATCTGCGCCGTCCCGGAGTCCCGGTCAGCGCCCATCAGCAGGTGGGGCGGTTC
Organism: Chloroflexota bacterium; assembly: GCA_022561115.1. Classification (GTDB taxonomy): domain Bacteria; phylum Chloroflexota; class Dehalococcoidia; order Lucifugimonadales; family Lucifugimonadaceae. The sequence continues at coordinate 299 of JADFRU010000296.1, forward strand.
TCGAAACTGGATCACCACATCCGTTGATTTGGCGGACAGCGCCTTCCCGCTTCGCAGGAAGAACGGGACACCCTGCCAGCGCCAGTTGTCGATCCGCAGCGTCATCGCCGCGTAAGTTGGCGTCGTCGAGCCGGGCGCCACGCCGGGTAGCGACGTGTACCCCTCGTACTGGGCGCGTACGGCGTGATCGGGTTCGATGCCGCGAATCGCCTTTAAGACCTTCGTCTTCTCATTGCGCAGCGCGTCCGCCTCCAGCGATATCGGCGGCTCCATCGCCACCATCGCCAGGATCTGCAACAGGTGATTCTGGAACATGTCCCGCACAACGCCCGTCTGGTCGTAGAAATCGACCCTGCCCTCGACGCCGACCTCCTCCAGCGCCGAGATCTGCACGCACTCCACGTAGTTCCGGTTCCAGATCGGCTCGAAGATCGAGTTCAGAAAGCGGAAATAAAGCAGGTTCTGGACCGTCTCTTTGCCCACGTAATGATCGATCCGGTACACCTGGCTCTCGTCAAAAACGCCCTGCACTGTGCGGTCCAGCGCGGCCGCCGAGACGCCGTCGTGGCCGAACGGCTTCTCGATCACAACCCGGCGCCAGTCGCCACCGTCTTCGTGCGCCATTCCGGCCGCGCCAAGCTCGGTGACGCAGCGGTCATACAGGCTCGGGGCGACCGACAGGTAGTAGACCCGGCCGGATGATCCGGAACCCTCCAGCGTGTTCAGGTGGGCGTCCAGTTTCCGGTAATCGTCGGTGTTGGTGAGGTCTCCGGCGATGTACGTAATCCGCTCGGCAAACTTCTCCCACTCGGCCATGCGTCCCTGCATGCCGCCGGTTGCTGCGACACCCTCGCGCAGCAGCTCACGGACCTCTTCGATTGAGCGTTGACGGCGGGCGAACCCGACCACGCGTGTGGACGCCGGCAACCTCTCGCGACATGCCAGGTTGAACAGCGCAGGCAACAACTTCCGTATCGACAGATCACCGGTGATCCCGAAGATCACCATCGTCGTAGAGTCGGTGTCGTGTGATGCAGTCATTCCGCTTTACGAACGGCGTGGCCGCCAAACTGGTTACGCAGAGCGGCAAGCATCCGGCCGCCAAACGGATTGTCCTGCCGTGACCGGAACCGCGCCTGCAACGACGCCGTGATGACGGGTGCGGGGACGCCCAGGTCGATCGACTCCTGGACCGTCCAGCGGCCCTCGCCTGAATCATCGACATACGAGGTCAGCGCCGACAGGTCACCGTCCTCTTCCAGCGCTGCCACGGTGAGGTCCAACAACCATGACCGGACGACCGAGCCGTGTTGCCAGATCTTTGAGATCTGCTCCAGGTCTTCCGCGAGATCGGGCCGGGCGGCCATGATCTCAAACCCCTCGGCAAAGGCCTGCATCATGCCGTACTCAATGCCGTTATGGATCATCTTGGTGAAATGCCCGGCGCCGCTCGGCCCGACGCGCCCGACACCGCGGTCCGCTGCCGGGGCCAGGGACTGGAAGATCGGTTCCAGCCGTTCGTATGCGGCCCTGTCGCCGCCCACCATGAGGCTGTACCCCTCTTTCAGGCCCCAGATGCCGCCGCTTGTTCCGGCGTCAAGGTAGTCGATGCCGTGCCCGGAGGACTTCTCCGCGCGCCGTATAGAGTCTTTGTAGTTGGCGTTCCCGCCGTCGATGATCGTGTCCCCGGGGGAAAGCAGCCCCAGGAGTTCATCGACGCCCGCCTCCGTGATGTCGCCCGCCGGGAGCATGATCCAGACGGCGCGTGGCGCATCCAGCCGGGACACCAGGTCCGCCGGTCCGTCGGCCGTTGTCGCTCCGTGCCCGGCGGCCGTTTCAACCGCCGCCCGGTCCCTGTCGTACGCGACCACGTCGTGGCCGGACTGCAGCAGGCGCTGGGCCATACTGCCGCCCATACGGCCCAGGCCGATCATGCCGAGTTGCATCGTGCGTCTTCCTCTCGTCTGAAGGTTGTGACCAGCGAATCGGGTCGCCGGCGCGGGGTTCAAGAATTTCGAATGTTGGATGCGGGAGCGGCTATTCGGGGATTATGGAACGCTACCACCGCGAATCAAACCGCGCTCGGGTTCGCCGATCATGATCGCGCAGCCGGGGCTTTTCGTATTCGCCCTTAGAACGGGCGCGACCTGGGGTTCTGGGAGGCCCGGTTTGACGGACGGGCTCTTGTGATCTCGCCCGCCATCCGTTCGCCTTCATATACCCTTGCAGCGCTACGCCGAATCCATCCTGAGGCGATGCTTAAAGATAGTGGAAGTGCAAGTTATGCCGATAAAGACAGTTGCGATCATGGGCGCCGGAGACATGGGGCACGCCGTCGGCAAGGCTCTTGGCGATAGCGGCTTTGACGTGATCACCTGTCTGGCGGGCCGGGGCGAGCACACGCGCAACCTGGCCGGGATTGCCGGGATGCGTGACACGGGCAGCCTTGATGCGATGGTCTCGGAGGCCGATATCGTTCTCTCGATCATGCCCCCGGCCGCGGCGGAAGGTTTTGCGGGTGAGATCGCCGCTGCCCTGAAACGAACCGGGACCGCATCCGGCGCTACACCTATGTTCGTTGAATGTAACGCCATCTCGCCGGACACCAGCCGGCGTATCGAGTCGTCAATCACCGGGTCGGGCGCGGCGTACACAGACGCCGGTATCATCGGCAGCGCGCCGGGGAAGCCGGGTTCCCCTCCGCGGTTCTACGCCAGCGGACCGGACCTTGGCCTGATCTGTGAACTCGATGGCAAGGGGATCAAGGTGATGCCGGTTGGGGCGGAAATCGGCCGGGCCTCGGCGATAAAGATGTGCT
>JADFRU010000297.1:0-3112 GCA_022561115.1 Chloroflexota bacterium
CGAAAGAGTGGTCGAAGCCGTGGCTGTGGGGGCGGGACTACTCGGTCAACCCGAGGTGCCACTTCCCGGACAGCGCTGTCTGATAACCGGCGTCGCCGAGCATCGTGGCAAGTGTTGTGGTGGATTGCGGCAGTCCGGCAGTTGACCGGTGCCCCCGCAGTATCACTCGGATTCCTGCGTTTCCCGGGTATCGACCAGATAACAGGGCGGCGCGGGATGGGCTGCACACCGGGCTGTTGGAGTACCAGTCGGTGAACCTCACACCGTCATGTGCCATGCGGTCAAGGTTTGGTGGGCGGAAATCGGTCGCCCCCATGCACGACAGGTCGCCGTAACCCTGGTCGTCGGTGAGGAATACGATGACGTTTGGTCGTGTGTCGGACATGGGCATTGATCCTTGGGAGTTCGTAATTTGGAAGCCTGAATCATGGGTCAAGGTTCGGGAGGCCGAAGTGTAGGGGACGCACACCGAGGCGGGGGCGTTCCAGGCGGGAACGCTGGATGCCCTGTGAGGCGAAACAGGACGCTCCGACACGGCGCGGTTAGTATGTGTGCCCGCTGATGGCGACGAAACCATTAGGTCTGGGAGAATAATAGTGCCCGAATTCGTCGTTGAACGAGATATCCCCGGCTTCACTACGGACGATTTGAGAGAGGCCGCGAAGCGAGCCACAAGCGTGGCGGGCGAGATGACCGCCGAGGGAACCCCGGTCCGTTATCTTCGCTCGATATTCCTGCCCGACCAGGCCAAGTGTTTCTGCCTCTTCGAGGGGCCGTCAGCCGCGGCCGTTCAGGAAGTGCACGAGCGAGCCAAACTCCCGTTCACTCGCGTCGTTAATGCGGTGCACATTGAGCTCTCTGATTAACCGGACGGGCTGAGTCCGGGGTAGGCGTTCCGGGGCGCGTGATGTACCTGGCGATAGTCGCGACAAGGATAGACAGGCAGGCACTCGGGAAAGCGCGCGTCTCCCGGGAACGAGTCCTGTCGTTTTCGGCCCGGCTCCAGGATCTGGCGACATCTACAGCAGACCGCTATGGCTGCGCCGGTCAACAGCCGGTCTCAGATGGTTTTCTTTTCCTGTTCGAGAACGCCGACGCTGCGGTCCAGTTCGGCCTCCGGTTGATCGATTCCTGGCGGACACTGGTCGCGGAGGGTCCGGAGTCGCCGGCACATGTGCCGCTTCGCGTGGGATGTCATTTCGGTGACTGCGCCCGACCCGGTGACGGGGGAGTGTGGTCCGGCCATCCGGTCGATCTCGCAGGCCGTATCGCGGACGCCGCGGGACCGGATGTCGTTTATGCCTCCGGGACGGTTCTCGATCTGCTCGACACGCCGCTTTACTGGTACGAACCGGCGGGCGAGTACCCGCTTGATGGCGATCTCGTAAAAGAGAGGGAATTGTTCCGGGTGCTGGACCATCGGGCAGACGATTACCGCGCCCGGCCGCAGGAGGAGATGACCGCAGTCGATTGGCTGTTGAAGGCGGCGGCGCTGGCCGGAACCCCGGAGGAGAACAGTGATACGGAGGTCGCCTGTTACAGGGAGGCGCTCAGGCTTAATCCCGACTTTCCGGCCGCGCACAACAACCTGGCCGTGATATTGAGCGCAAGGGGTGACGCGTCGGCGGCGACGGGCCATTACCAATCAGCTATCCGGTCGCGGCCGGACTACGCGGAGGCCCATTACAACTACGCCGCGCTGCTCGATAGACGTGGAATGCTAGTTGGCGCTTCGGAACACTTCCGTTCAGCTTTAAGGTTCCGTCCGGAATACGCTGACGCTCATTACGCCTACGCGAATATGCTGCATCGCTCAGATCGGGCAAAGGAGGCGGAATCCCATTACCGGGAGGCGTTGAGGTTGCGTCCCGAGCACCGTGAGGCGCACAACAACTTCGCGATTCTGCTGGAGGACGTGGGGAAAATCGAAGAGGCGGCGGAGCATTACCGGGCCGCGCTCCAGATCGAGCCGGGTCATCCAGAGACTCACTACAACTACGCTCTGCTGCTGGAGCGGGAAGGGGACATGGTTGCCGCCGAAGCGAATTACCGCGCCGCGCTGACCCTGCGGGCGGACTACGCCGAGGCGCACAACAACCTGGCGATCTTGCTCCAGCTTTCGGGCAATCACCAGGCGGCCCTGTCGCATTACGCCGAGACGTTGCGGTTGCGGCCGGACGATCCGGAAGCGCACCACAACTACGGACTGCTGCTGAAGTCGGCCGGAGACCCGGAGGCCGAGGAGCATCTCAATATGGCGCGGGAACTGGCTCCTGACTCGTGGGGTCAGGTGACGGAGCAGCGCACCTCGAAAGAAATCATCGCGGTCGGGGCCGATCTGACCAGGCGCGAAATGGACGTTCTCCGCTTGATCGCCGTCGGCAGCAGTAATCGGGACATAGCGGCACGGCTTTCGATTAGCTCCAGCACCGTGGCGCACCACGTGACCAGCATCCTGAACAAGACCGGTGCCGAGAACAGGACGCAGGCGGCGGCGTTCGCTACCCGCTCTGGACTCGTTCCCCGTTAGCCGGGCGCGTAAGACCGACTGTCACGTAAGCGGTCCGGTCCGGCCGCCACGTTGCAGGGTGGCTGACTATCGGCCCGGCGTGGGTGGGTTGTCAGCCGCGACCGCCCGTGTTCGGGAATCGTCAAACCGGCAAGAAGTTGCCGGGTTGACGGTCGTGCCGATGTATTCCGGCATGCAAAAACAGATATTTCTGCCGATGCGCCCCCGCTCCCGGGACACCACACTCCCGGCATCTTCAAGCTACGTCGGACAAAAGGAGCTTCTTATGACGGTCTACATGGTGGAGCGAAGTCTGCCCGGAATCACGATGGAAGAGCTCGGGGCCGCGCAGAAGGCGGCGATCGAGACGTCTGCGAAGTTCACCGAAGAAGGCCGGGCCGTCCGCTACATCCGCACGACGTTCGTCCCCGGCACATCGGCCTGCATGTGTCTGTTTGAGGGCAATAGCGCGGACGATGTACGTGCGGTCAACGACGAAGCCAAGATTCCGTACAACAACGTCGTGGAGGCGCTGGACCTGACGCCCTGAGCGCAATCCGGATGCGCTGTCGGGCCCCGGGAGAACAGTCCCGGGGTCCGTTC
>JADFRU010000018.1:0-12115 GCA_022561115.1 Chloroflexota bacterium
CCCTATCGCGTCGCGCAATACGGCGCCGGTTCCGAGGTTGCTCGTCATGATGATGACGGTGTTTCGGAAGTCGACGGTTCGGCCCATGCCGTCCGTTAAACGGCCGTCTTCGAGGACCTGGAGCAGGGAGTTGAACACCTCCGGGTGCGCCTTTTCGATCTCGTCAAACAGCACCACGCGGAACGGCCTGCGCCGCACAGCTTCCGTGAGCTGGCCGCCTTCGCCGTAACCGACGTAGCCGGGAGGCGCGCCGATCAGACGTGAGACCGTGTGCTTTTCCTGGTACTCGGACATGTCGATCCGGACCATGTTGTCCTCGTCATCGAACAGGAACTCCGCCAGCGCCCGGGCAAGCTCCGTTTTTCCAACGCCCGTCGGGCCGAGGAAAATGAAGCTGCCAATCGGGCGTTTCGGGTCCGCCAGTCCGGAACGAGCACGACGAATCGCGTCTGCGAGCGCCGAGATCGCTGCGTCCTGCCCGATCACCCGCTCGTGAATCCGCTCCTCCATGTGCAGGAGCCGGTCGGCCTCGCCCTCGACAAGGCGCTCGACGTGAATCCCCGTCCGCTGCGCGATCAACTCGGCGATAAGCTGGGGCGTCACCACCATGTCAAGCGGGTGGTCAGCCTCCCACTCCTTGACCCGCTTCTCGTGATCCCCCTGGAGCAAAGCCCGTTCAGCCTTCCTGGCGTCCGCCGTCTGGTAGTCCCGGCGTTCAGACGCGGCGATCTCTTCCTCCCGCAGCTCCCGAATCTTTTCCTCCTCCGCGCGCAGATCGTTGGGCATCCTGTCCGATTCGATACGCAGCTTGGCGGCGGCCTCGTCTATCAGGTCAACCGCCTTGTCCGGCAGGAACCGGTCCGATACGTAGCGGCGCGCCAGCCGGACCGAGGCCTCAAGCGCCTCGTCCGTTATCTTCACGTGGTGGTGCTCCTCATACCGGGGCCGTAGCGAGCGCAGCATCTCGATGGCGACGTCGGTCTCCGGCTCCTCCACGAGCACGGGCGAGAATCGCCGTTCAAGCGCCTTGTCGGACTCGATGTACTTCCGGTACTCGTCCGGGGTTGTCGCTCCCACCGTCTGTAGTTCCCCGCGTGCGAGCGCGGGCTTCATCAGGTTTGAAGCGTCGATCGCTCCCTCTGCCCCTCCGGCGCCGACGACCATGTGGATCTCGTCGATGAAGAGGATCGTCTCGCCTTCCGACTGGCGGACCTCGTCCATGACCGCTTTAAGCCGTTCCTCGAACTCGCCGCGGAACTTGGAACCGGCCACAAGCGCGCCCATATCCAGCGCCACCAGCCTGCGGTTCTTCAGCGATTCCGGAACGTCGCCGCTCGCGATCAGTTGCGCCAACCCCTCGGCGATGGCGGTTTTGCCAACCCCGGCGTCACCGATCAACACCGGGTTGTTCTTGGTCCGCCGGGTCAGCGTTTGCATCACCCTCCGGATCTCGGTCTCACGCCCCACGACAGGGTCCAGGCGGCCGTCACGCGCCAGTTGAGTGAGGTCAGTGCCGTACTGCTCAAGGGCCTGGTAGCGCTGCTCAGCGTTCTCAGACGTGACGCGGGTGCGGCCCCTGATCTCCAGGAGCGACCGGTAGATCTTCTCTTTGGTCAGGTTGACCTCCTGGAAAATGCGCGCGCTATCTCCGGAACTTTCGTCCGCTATCGCCAGGAGCAGGTGCTCGGCGCTGATGAACTTGTCCCTGAGCCGCTCGGCTTCCGCCCGGGCGTTGTCCAGCACCTGCTGGAGCCGGGGTGTGGCGTAGATCGTCTGCGCAACCACCCCCAGCCGGGGGCTCTGGCGCAACGCCGCCTCCACCCGGTCCGCCAGCAGGTCAGGGTCAACGTGCGCCTGCGCCAGGATGCGGGAAGGCAATCCCTGCGGAAGGCGCAAAAGGGCAAGGAGAAGGTGCTCCACGTCCCACTGGGAATGACGGTACTCGCGCAACAGGGCCTGCGATGAAGTTATCGACTCGCGCGCCTGTTCGGTGAAGTCTGATTCTTTGAAAACCATTTTTGAGGAGCCTCTTTTCTCGCCGAATCAGCCGCTGATAGCGGTCAGGTTGTCGGCAGTTCAGTCATTCGGAGCCGGTTTCTTGGCCTGAAACTTGTTCCGGAAACTTATTCCTGGAAACTTATTCTGGGATCGTGTTCTCGATCCGCCGCAGGGCCCTGTTCAGGAGCCCGGTTCTGGTAATGAGCGGAGGGATGTCGCTGCCCTCCAGCGCACAATTTCCATTGTGAGTTCGTTCACGCGTCCTTCCAGTTGTGCGACGCGGTCCGAGAGTTTTGTCATGATCTCCACCCCGGCAAGGTTCAGGCCAAGGTCATCTATCCATGTCTTGATCTGCAACAGCCGCTCAACGTCGCGACTCGAGTAGAGGCGGATGTTGGTGTCGGTGCGGTGCGGTTCGATGAGGCCCGCCCGCTCATAAGTCCGGATGGTCTGTGGATGCAGGCTGACGCGCCGGGCCACGATGGAGATCGTGAAGACAGGTTCAAATTCCGAGAAGTTCATGCGTCACCCCCGGCCGCCTCGGCGGCCCCCGAGTTGTTCTCGAACGCATCGGGCCGCCCGTCCGTCTGAAGACCGCGTAACTGTTCCAACAACCCCTTTTCTTCTTCTGTCAGGTCGTTCGGCACGGAGATGGCTACCTTCGCCACAAGGTCTCCGTAACCGGCAGCCCCGCGCCCGTGCCTCGGCATCCCCTTGCCTTTCAGCCGGAAACTGCGCCCCTCGACGGTCCCCGATGGCACTGTCAACGCCACCTTGCCGGTCATCGTCGGCACCTCTACCTCGCCTCCGAGCAGAGCGTCGAGGTATGAAACCGTCACCTCCGTCGTGAGTTCGTCACCCTTTCGCGTGAACACACGATGATTCCGGACGTCGATCTCGATAGTCACTTCTGTCAACTCGTCCGGACGCACCCTGATCCGGTCGCCGGGTGCGGTTCCCTTCGGGATCGTGACCTCAAACGTCCGCGGCCGGGAAGATACGCCGGAACCGCCGCAGTCCGGACAGAGCACGGTCCCATCCACGCCCGCCCCGCTACAGGTCCGGCAGGCCGACGAGCCCTGGATGGTGATCGTCCTTTTTGAGCCCGCGTAAGACTCTTCCAGCGTGATCTGGGCGTTCGTGCGCAGGGTCTGGCGACGGGTTCCGCCGAACGCGGCTTCAAAACCGGCACCCCCGAAAAGATCTTCAAGCCGGATACCGCCAGACCCGGAACGCTGACCGCGCTGCCCCCCGAATCTGGAGCCACCTGAACCACCGGCCGCCCTCATCTGCTCGGCGTGCTTCCAGTTATCCCCGAACTCGTTGTAGTCCCGCCGCTTCTTCGAGTCCGACAGCACCTGGTACGCCTCGTTGACTCGCTTGAAACGCGACTCGGCGTTGGCGTCACCGGTGTTGACGTCCGGGTGAAAACGGCGCGCCAACCGCCTGTACGCGAGCTTTATCTGTTTATCGTCGGCGCCCCGGGGGACGCCGAGCTCTGAGTAGTAGTCCTGTGGCATGGCGAAACCTGGTTGAATACTAGATCAGTTAGCCTGAACAGTCAATATACATGAGCGTTAGATACTCAACTATTTGCTATATACACGCTCAATGATCTATACTGATTTCATATAGGTGGGTGCACTGCCCGCCACAGACCCCTTGTAAACCGTAAGGATTTCAAATGACGCTACAGACATGGCGCCCGTTCGCGGAGCTACGCAGATTCAATGACTTCAACGACCGGCGATGGTTCCCCCTGTCCCCGTCCCGCTTTGCTACGAACGCGGCCTCTGAGGCCGGAAGAAAGGGCTGGGAGATACCGCTCGACGTGGTCGAGAAAGACGGCGACCTGGTCGTACGCGCTTCCGTTCCAGGAGTGGAACCCGCTGACATCAAGGTCAACATCGAGGACGGCGTCCTCACCATCCGGGCGGAGACGAAGGAAGAGACCGCACATGCAGAGTCGGAATACCTGAGGCGTGAGCGCAGAACCGGCTCATTCTTCAGGGCCGTCCAGCTCCCGGACACTGTTGACCAGGCAAAGGTAGAGTCCGAGTACGCAAACGGCGTTCTCACCATCACCCTGCCGAAGTCGGAAACAAGCAAAGCCCGCGATATCGCGGTGAAGGTGGCCTGACCCGGACATCGATAGCCTCGCTATAAAGGCAGAAGAAAGGCCCCCGGAACCACTTCCGGGGGCCTTCCCGCGCCCGTGCGTGACATGCCAATCCCCCCGGGCGCACTATGTTTTGCGCCGTCCCGGTATCGCCCGTGGACCGTTCTCGGACGCGTTGACACCCGTATTGGCCGACCGTAGCATCGCCGTTTAGTCTTCTCCCCACGATGCCTGAATCAATCAATCCGCCGTCGGCCGCACGGGTCGCACCAAGGCTTCCTCCCGTATTTACCCGGCACCAGGCGGTGGTCGGCGCTGCCCTGCGGGCGGAGTTGGATGACAGGCCACTCCCGATTTACGACTCGCTCAGGTACTACATGGGGTGGGCGGACGTTGACGGCACGAGCAAGCGCAGTGCCGAGGGGAAGAGACTGCGTCCGACGCTCTGCCTGCTGGCGTGCGAGGCGGTAGGTGGCGACCCGGCGACCGCCGTTCCGGCCGCAGCCGCTATCGAACTGGTCCACAATTTCTCGCTGATCCACGACGATATCGAAGACGGGGACCGTACCCGCCACCATCGTCCGACGCTCTGGGTGGTGTGGGGTGAGTCGGTTGCGATCGTCGCCGGGAACAGCCTTCTTGCGGTCGCTGATCTCGCCGTTTACCGGCTGGGCACGGCCAGCGCTGGCCCCAAGACCCCGGGTACGCCGGGTACGCCGGACATAGCGAACACGGTCGTCACGGCCGGCCACATCCTGACAGAGCGCTACCTGTCGATGATGGAGGGCCAGTACCTCGATATCGCATACGAAGGTCGCACCGACGTAACGGTGGACGAGTACCTGGCGATGATCGAGCGCAAGACCGGTGCGTTAATTGAGGGCGCTGTCGAGCTCGGCGCGTTCGTCGGCTCCGGCTGCATCGGCGGCGTGGTCGATGGACTGCGGGCCGTCGGCGGCGATCTGGGCCGCATCTTCCAGATTCGCGATGACGTGCTCGGCATCTGGGGCGGACCGGCGCTCGGCAAACCGGTCGGCGCAGACATCACGCGCAAGAAGAACTCGCTTCCGGTGGTGCACGTGTTTGAGCACGCACGCGACGCTGAGCTGCGAGAGCTACAGCGGATATACGCCAAGAGCGATATCGAAAGCGCCGATGTTGCGCGTGTCCTGGAGGTGATGGACCACCTTGGCACGCAGCGCTGGTGCCAGGAACTGGCGGAGGCGCGCTGGGACCTTGCGCGTGAGCGGCTCGCATCGCTCAACCTGAGTGATAGCGCCAGCCGGGAGTTCCTCGAACTCGGCGAATACTTGCTGATACGGGACGCTTGAGCGTGCTTGCCCTCGTCGCCGCCAGGCGTGAAGAGTTGGCCGCCGTGCTGCGCCTCAGAGCGTGGCGGCAGCGTCGCGCCCCGGAAGGCGCACTGGCCTACCAGCGGCGCGATCACGCCGTGTCGGCGCTCCTGACAGGAGCCGGGCGCGATCAGACCGAGCGAGCGATGGCGTGGCTGCTTGAGTCTCAGCGACCGGATTCGATCCTCGCACTTGGCTTTGCCGGGGCGTGTACCGCCAACCTGGACATCGGAGACATGGTCCTTGCGACGCGGCTCCACCATATCGAAGGCAACCCGTTTGACTGGGATTCAGACTCGCTGGACCAGACGCCCGCCGACACCCTCTCTGACCCATCATCCAGGCAGGGGGAGCATGGCGAGCTGTTTCCCGACCCCGACATGCTTGAGCAGGCGCGTGCGGCGGTCGAGATGAACGGGATTGACTTCATGCCCTCGCCCATCCTCACCGTCAACTCGCTGGTCCGTACATCCGGCCTTGCCACGTGGCTCGGTGAAACGTACAACGTATCAGCGGTTGACCGGGAAAGTTACTGGGTTGCGGCGGCGGCGGCGGAGGCAGGGGTGCCGTGTTTGAGCGTCCGCGCTATCGCCTACACCGTGGACCAGACGCTCCCCCGCGCTGCGTCTGACCTGCCGGACACGCCCAGCGGTGGCCGGATCGGGCCCGTGCTCAGGCATGGCGTGAGGCATCCGCGTAGTTTATGGCGTCATGTGCGAGCATTACGAACCGCACAGGCCGCGGTAGCAAATTTTACAGGCGTTTTGACGAACGGCGAAAATCTCCCCGGCGTGACACACTAGTGGGTGAGAAAGTACAGTGGCCTCTGCAACTGCCTCAGACTACCCGCGCTAGATCGTCCGTAGCGGTGATGATTTCCCCACGGACGCAAGTTCAGGAATCGACGGAATTGAACGCACCCGTACCATGTGATAGCTTTTCCGCCCGAACCCCTCTGCGGGGATTCCATCATTTCATCCCTGCTGGAGAGGTCACGTATTGAGGGCGTTCACGAAGTGCCTCAACGTGAGGTCGACGCGTGCCCCGGAGTTCATCGACATCACTGAGCTTGTCGTTAAGGTCGTGGGGGAGTCGGAGGTTGAGGCCGGCATCGCGGTCGTCTTCTCACGTCACACAACCGCGGCGATCAAGCTCAACGAAAACGAGCCGCTGCTGATCAAGGACATGGAGAACTTCCTGGGCAGTGTCGCGTCTCAGAAGGCGTACTACGGGCACAACGATTTTGCGATCCGCACCGTACACATGCACGAGGACGAGTGTCCCAACGGCCATGCCCATTGCCAGCACTTGATGCTCGGCAGCAGCGAGATGATCCCCATCGTCAACGGCCAGCTCGCTATGGGACAGTGGCAGCGCGTATTCCTTGTTGAGCTGGACATCCCGAAGGACCGTGAGGTTATCGTCCAGATAATGGGCGAGTAAGCCGCCCGGTTCCGGCGGAATCCGGTTGCACCTATGGCGGTCCAGCCGGGCCAGGACTGGAACAACCCGATGGCCTGGAAAGCGCAGCGGAACGAGTTGCTTGCAACCGTTCTTGAGATGGACCGTCTTGGACTTGTGTCCGGAACGAGCGGCAACGCCAGCGTGCGGATAGAGGCGGCATCGCACCCGGACGCGTTCCTGGTCACCCCGGCCGCCCTACCCTACCCGGCGATGACGCCCGATCAACTCGTCCCGGTCAACGGTGAGTTGGAACCGATCGAGGGCGACGGCGTGCCGTCATCCGAATCCCTGTTGCACCTGGCAATCTACCGGGCGCGCCCGGACGTGGGCGCGGTGATGCACACCCACTCGGTATACGCCAGCGCCCTTGCGGTTGCAGGACGGCCGCTCCCGCCCATCGTGGACGAACTCGTCGTATATGCCGGGGGGCAGGTAGAAGTCGCCGAATACGGCTTCCCGGGCAGCGAGGAGCTGGCGCAGGCCGGTGTGGCGGCGCTTGGAGACCGCCGGGCAGTGCTATTGCGGCATCACGGCATGTTCGCAGTAGCAGACACGGCGCCGGAGGCGTTACGCGTATGCGCTCTCGTGGAGCGGGTGGCTCAAATCTTCGTCAACGCAGGGGCGATCGGCGGAGCGAAAGAGGTGCCGGCTGAATCCTTCAATGCGGAACGGCGCATGTATCTTGAACGGACCGGGCTCGGATGAGGGGTGTGAATGGTCCGCTCCCCGCGGTCCGGGAAAATGCATGAGGTACTCGAAACCGTGACGCCGGTTAACGTGGTTATCGACACCGACCCGGGTGTGGACGACTTCCTTGCCATCGCGCTTGCGTTGAACTCCCCGGAACTGGTGATAGAGGCGTTCACGACGACCGGCGGAAACGCCGCCCTGCGGCACACGAACGCCAACATGCTTCGAATCCTCGAGGCGCTTGATCGCACGGAAATACCCGTTTACCGGGGGGCGCAAAGGCCGCTGGTTGGGAGTTTCGGCGATGCGGAAGACGTGCATGGCGCGGGAGGGCTCCCGATACGGCTGCCACGTCCGGTCACACAACCGCGTCCAGAACGCGCGGTCCAGTTCCTCGCCCGCCGGTCAGAGACCGGCCCCCCGGTCACGTTGATCGCACTGGGCCCGCCGACGAATATCGCCCGGCTCTTCCGGGATTATCCCGGTTCGGCACGGTCCATCGAGCGCGTGGTTTTGATGGGCGGCGCAATAGATGTTCCCGGGAACGTGACCCCGCTCGCAGAGTTCAATGTCTGGTCTGACCCGGAGGCTACCGCGCTGGTGCTCCGGGCCGGGGTGCCGGTAACGCTCATCGGGAGCGATGTGTGCAACCGGGTCCGGGCACACGCAGACCGGACGCCAGCGGTCGTACACCCGGTGATCCGACGCCTTGTCGAGGCGCAGTGGGCAGCCCGTCCGGGGCGATACGTCACCCTGTACGATCCGCTCACGGTTATGGCGGTCGTGCGGCCGGGCATCTTCGGGCTGGAACGTCTGCCGATCACCGTTGACGTGTCGGACGGACCGGAAAGGGGGCGGACACGCCGGGATCCGGGAGGTACGGTTATAGATGTAGCGATGGACGTGGACGTGGAAGGGGCTATCGCTTTGTTCAATGATCGCGTTATCCGGGGCCGTTTCGGACCATAACGTCACCCTTGTCCGGCCGCAGGCGACATGCGCGTCATGCCTGTTACGAAACGCGTACCCGAGACAGCCCGGATGAGGGGACGGGATTTGCGAATACGACTCCCGGTGATACGCGGGCGGCATTTCGCCGGTTGGGCGGTAAAATAACCTGACGGGCATCGTCGATGTCGCCAAATGAACGCCCATAACCCGACGACGGCTTCGGACACGGGAGAGTTAATGACTACGAGCGCAATCGAAACGGTTGACCGGGAAATTTGTAACGTCATCCAGTCTGACTTCCCGATGGTGGACCGCCCGTTCCTCAAGATCGCTCAGGATCTCGGCGTGACCGAGGCCGAGATCATTGACCGGATCAAGGAACTGAAGCGCAAGAACATCGTCCGGCAGATCGGGGCGATCTTTGACACGAGGCGGCTCGGATACAAGACAACGCTGGTCGCAATGCGCGTCCCGCCGGACTCGCTGGACGCCGCTGCGCAGGTGATGAACCGCCACCCCGGTGTGAGCCACAACTACGCCCGTGACGGCCATTTCAACCTGTGGTTCACGCTCGCCGTCTCGCCATTCGAGGACATGGACGAGACGCTTGATGCGATGGCGAAAGAGACCGGCGCCGAGGCCGTCCGCAAGATGCCGACGATCAAGTTCTTCAAGATCGGCGTCAACTTTGACATGGTGAAGCAAGAGTCGGACGCCACCTCTTACTTCAAGCCGGACGAACCGGCGCCGGCCGGCCAGGGCAAGACAGAAAACGAGGCGCCACTGACCGACCCTGACTGGAACAAGGCGCAGCCGCTTTCCGATTTTGACATCGCGTTCATCCGAGAGATGCAGGAAGACCTGCCGATCATCCCGGAGCCGTTTAAAGATATGGCGGAGAGGCTCAAACTCGACACCGAGGGCCTGTACGCCCACGCGCGGGACATGATTGGCCGAAAACTTATGCGTCGCTTCTCGGCCGTCCTGCACCACCGCAGGGCGGGATTTGCCGCCAACGCTATGGGCGTCTGGAACGTGCCGGAGGAGCGGGCCGAAGAGGTTGGCCTGCTGATGGCGCAGTCACGGTCGGTGACTCACTGTTACGA
Organism: Chloroflexota bacterium; assembly: GCA_022561115.1. Lineage (GTDB taxonomy): Bacteria > Chloroflexota > Dehalococcoidia > Lucifugimonadales > Lucifugimonadaceae. The sequence goes on from JADFRU010000018.1 coordinate 9,681, forward strand.
GCGCCCGCGTTTCCCGGACTGGCCATACTCCCACTTCACGATGCTTCATGCGACTACTTCGGAGGGATGCGAGGAGATAGCAAAGGAGATTTCGAAGATCACCGGAATCACCGACTACCAGCTCCTCTACTCCACCCGGGAATACAAGAAGACCCGCGTCCGCTACTTCGTGGACGAATAAACACCCCGCGTTTCCAGCGCCCAACGCCAGAGTTTGGCGGGCCGGGCCGGTTAACATGCCCGGCTTCACCCCATTTCTGGATCGCTTCTGAAGGAGAGATCTGTGCCCTCGTACTACCCGGTTTTCGTCAATATTCGCGGCCGCCGATGCCTCGTTTTTGGCGGAGATCATGAGGGCGAACGCAAAGTGCGTTACCTGCTCGATTGCGGGGGTGACGTGACGCTTTTCAGCCCGGAAGGCGATACCCTGCCGGGCCTCGTCAGCCTGGCTTCAGATAAGCAGATCACCTGGGAACGCCGTAAGTACCAGCCGGGCGATCTGGAGGGAGCGTGGATGGCGATCGTTGCGGACACGTCCTCGGAAGAGATCAACCTGGCGATCAATGCGGAGGCGGAAGAACGAAACGTCCTTTGCAACGTGATGGACGTGACCCACCTCTGTAACTTCATCGCGCCGGCCATCATCCACCGGCAGGACGTGACAATCGCCGTTTCCACGGCCGGCTCAAGCCCGGCGCTCGCCCGCCGTCTCCGTGAGCGGATGAATGATCGCGACTACTGCCAGTGTCTCCGATGGGCGGACATGGGCCCGATGCTCGCCGACGTGCGTCTGGAGGTGCGCGGTCGTAAGTTGCCGGTAACTCCTGATGACTGGGCTGAATCGATAACGGAACAGGTCCTGGAGCGGTTTGAGTCAGGGGACAGCGACGGCGCCAGGGCTATGCTGGTGTCAGCGCTTGAAGAACGGGCCTCCAGTTAACCGACCCATCCAGATGGCGAAGCTCGGCAGGCGAGAATGTCTGATGACCATCTCAATACCTCCTGAAATATCAGGAGCGGGCTATGATCAGAGTCACGCCTGCGGGAGCGAAGACCGGCATCCCCTTTCCCTGTGTGTGAGGATCGACAAGGCCCGCCGGGTTCGTGTTGCCGCCGGGATTCTTGCTTAGATGTCCAATACCAGCATTTCGCTCGTACGCGTCGGAACCCGTGGCAGCGACCTGGCGGTCATACAGACCGAACTGGTCGTGTCGATGCTTCGCGCATCGCACCCGGAGACGGAATTCGAGCTGGTACGCATCAGCACGGCCGGGGATCGCGACAAAACGTCCCGGCTTGAGACCGTCGGCATATCGATATTCGTGAAAGAACTTGAGACGGCGCTGGAAGACGGGCGAATCGATATCGCGGTCCACAGCCTGAAGGACATGCCGTCACTGCTGCCGGACGGATTCGCGCTGGCTGGCCTACCGGAGAGGGGAGATCCGCGAGACGCGCTGGTCAGCCGGTTCGGCACAGACATCGCCGGTCTGCGTCCCGGATCGCGCATCGGCACGAGCAGTCCCCGGAGGGCCGCTCAACTGCGCGCAGCACGGGGCGATATTGAAATACTTCCGATACGGGGCAACGTGGACACGCGGATAACGAAAGCGCTGGGCGGTGACGAGACCGGGTACGACGGAGCGATTCTCGCCGCCGCCGGGCTGGACAGGCTGGGGCGGCTTGGTGAAGCGTCCGAAATCCTGGACCCTGACATCTTCATACCGGCCGCTGGCCAGGGTTCGCTTGCCGTCGAAACACTGTCACGCAACGCCGGGCTGTGCGATCTGGTTGCGGCGATCGACCACGGGCCTACCCGTGCCGCGGCTCAGGCGGAGAGGGCGTTCCTGGGCAGGCTCGGGGCGGGATGCGCCACGGCGGCTGCGGCGTACGCCACGGTTAACGGGGACCGTATGACCCTGAGAGGGTTTGCCGCAGCGCCGACCGGAGACCGGTCAATAACGCTGACTCGGACCGGCGACGCGTCCGGAGCAGCCGAACTCGGGAACGAGCTTGCGGGCGAGATGATCGAACAGGGCGCGCTGGAGCTGATTCGTGGCTGAGGATCGATCTACCCCAGATGTGTCGAACCCGGGCCTGGTCTCGCTCGTGGGGGCAGGACCGGGCGATCCCGGCCTCATCACGGTAAAGGCGATGCAACGGCTGCAGGCGGCGGACGCCGTCGTATACGACCGGCTGTCCGATCCGGGACTGCTCGCCCGGGCGCGTCCGGACGCCGAGATGTTCAACGCAGGCAAGGGCCCCGGCGACGTGCGAATGACCCAGGACGAGATAAACGCACTGCTGGTTGAGCTGTCTTCCGGCGGAAAGTCGGTGTGCCGTCTGAAGGGCGGAGACCCGTTCGTATTCGGCCGCGGCGGTGAAGAGGCGCTGGCGCTCTCCCGCGCCGGTTTGCCGTTCGAGATCGTCCCCGG
>JADFRU010000298.1:0-3065 GCA_022561115.1 Chloroflexota bacterium
TCCCGGAGAGAGGGGTGAAACAGGCCCCAAGATTGCCCCCTCTCCCGGCGGGAGAGGATTGTTGTGAGGGAGAAGACTCGGCCCAGCATCCCGTGTATGCGGGCGTTGACCCGGCATGAGCTTACCGTCGCACCACCACCCGGCCGTCCTTCACCACCAGCCTCACGTCACGCACGTTCTCGATGTCGTCGAGCGGGTTCGAGCCAAGCGCCAGCAGGTCCGCCTGTTTGCCCGGCTCCACCGTTCCGCGCTCGTCCCCGGCGAGGCACACCTCGGCCGATGTCTGCGTCGCCGCCACGATCGCCTGCCACTCCGTCATGCCCCGTCGCACGAGCTGTGCCAGTTCCAGCAGCCCGCCGTCCGGCAGCGCCAGGTCAGACCCGCATGCGATCTGTACGCCCGCATCGAGCGCCTTCTTGAAACCCGCGGCGTGCGCCTCCGCCGCCACCACCGCGCGCGCCGCGTAGTCCGGCGGCGCGGGGTGCGCCTCCGCCCACGCCCGCTCGGCGTCCGACTCGGCGTACTTCGGTCCGCGATTCAGGTGGCTCAACCCGAGCGTCGGAACGTAAAACGTCCCGGCCTCCACCATCATCGCCACCGCCTCATCGTCCAGCACGTAACCGTGCTCCAGCGTCCACGCGCCGTGCTCGATAGCCGTCTTTATCCCGTGGATCCCCCCGGCGTGCGCCACGACCTTGAACCCGCGCTGGTGGCAGATCTCGAACGCCGCATCGATCTCGTCCGGCGTCGGGAAGGTGTTCTCCATACCGTCCCACGGGGGACCCATGATCCCGCCCGTCAGGTTCAGCTTGATGAAATCAACCCCGTTCTTAATGTTCTCCCGAATCGCTTTGCGGTACTCGACCGGGCCGTCCACCTCGACAGCGGTGCCGGAGCGCAGGAAGTGCCCCGCCGTGGTGGTGATGAACCAGCCACAGGTGAACAGCGAAGGGCCGATGAACTGGCCGGAGTCAAACGCACGCTTCCACGCCACGTCCACGTACTCGCGTTCGCCCACAACGCGCATCCCGGTGATGCCGAGGCGCAGGGCGTCCATGCAGTCACGGCCGGCGCGCGTTGTGCGCTCGGCGATCGTCTCGTCCCGCCACCCGGGGTCCGGGATGCCACGGCCGATGTGCGTATGAACGTCCCAGAGGCCCGGCAACAGCCACCCGCCGTTCAGGTCTATCTCGATGCCGTCGGTCGCCGCCCGGACGTCACCGCCGGCCGGGACCACGTCCGCAATTCGTGACCCTTCGATCACAACAGTGGCATCGCGCGGCTCGGGCGATGTGGCGTCAATAACCTGGCAGTTCCTGATAATCACCCGGCCGGGCTCAGTCATTCGATCGACCTCCATTCCGCTTTCCGGTTGAGTTGTGTGGGACGGCGGCGAGTATAGTCGGGCTGTTGCGCGCGACCACCTCCAGGCATCCTCCTTCGCCGGGAGAAGACTTCAAACGGCCCCCTTCTGCGTCATGATGGGGTGATGTGGTGGTTATTCTTCCAGACACGTCACGCAGACCGGAGATAGATTCTTGCCCAAAATAGCGATCATCGGCGCCGGTAGCGTCGTCTTCACCCGGCGTCTCCTGCAGGATGTCGTGGCAACCCCTTCGCTTGCCGATTCCGATGTCTTCCTGATGGACATAGACAGCGAGCGGCTGGACATCATCACGCCGTTTGCCGAGCGTCTCGGCCGCGATACCGGCGTCGGCATGAACGTGACCGCCACGGAAGACCGCGGGGAGGCGTTGGACGGGGCTGATTACGTCCTCACCACTATCCGGGTCGGTGATGACCTGGAGATCGATCAGGGCGTGCCGCTGCGTTACGGGGTTGACCAGTCGGTCGCGGACACCATCGGCCCGGGCGGCGTCTTCAAGGCATTGCGCACCATCCCCGTGCTTCTCGACATCGCTCATGACATTGAGAAGCTCTGCCCGGACGCCTGGCTGCTCCAGTACACCAACCCGATGGCGATGGCCTGCTGGGCGATCGATGAAGCCGCTGACATCAAGGTTGTCGGGCTGTGCCACAGCGTGCAGCGCACCACCCAGGACCTTGCCGCCTACATCGGCGCTCCCCGGGAGGAGGTGACCGCATGGGTCGCCGGTATCAACCACATGTCATGGTTCCTGCGCTTTGAGCGAAACGGCGAGGACGCTTACGGCGCACTCTGGGACGCGCTGGACGACTCTGAGACACACGCCCAGGACCCGGTGCGGTTTGAAGTGATGAGGCAGTTCGGGTATTTCGTCACCGAATCGACCCGCCACATGTCTGAGTACGTCCCGTATTTCCGCCAGTACCCGGAGGTGATGGACAAGCTGAACCTCAACGCCATCGAGGTGGACCTGGCCCGGCTTGAGAAGCGGAACGATGCGTATTTTGAAACCATGCGCTCCGAGGTCGCTGGCGACGAGCCGCTGTCCGCCGTCCAGTCTGACGAGTACGCCTGCCGCATCATGGCGGCGATGGAGACCGGTGAAACGACCGTTATCAACGGCAACGTGCCGAACGACGGCCTGATTTCCAACCTGCCACGGGAGGCCTGTGTAGAGGTGCCGTGCCTGGTGGACCGGCTCGGGGTTCACCCGATGGCCGTCGGAGCGCTGCCGGCGCAACTCGCGGCGCTGAACCGCACCAACATCAACGTGCAGGAGCTTGCGGTGCAGGCCGTTATCGAACGCGACCGTGAGGCGGCGTTACACGCGGTGATGCTGGACCCCCTGACCTCTGCCTCCCTGCCGCTCGACCGAATACGCGAGATGTTCGACGAAATGTGGACAGCGCACGGGGACGCGCTGGCGGAGTACGAGTAGGGGAGCGGGAGCACATATTGCGCGGAGGCGGAGGTCAGCGACCGCAGTATCCGTATTCCATTACATGAGTCTCAGCCGGCCCAGGCTTGATTCACGTCATCCTGGGCATATATGCCCATCCTGAATTTGACTCATGTCATCCTGAACTTGATTCAGGATCGGTTCGTACAGCTGTAGCCCCGTCAAGTGAGCACGATCGTTTTTCGATACCAGCCTTGGGGGTCCGATATCTTGCCGGAT
>JADFRU010000299.1:0-3051 GCA_022561115.1 Chloroflexota bacterium
TCCGGATCTCGGAACCCCAGCATCCGAGATCGGCGAAACCCATGTCATCCGCCAGGATCACGATGATGTTGGGGCGAGAGCCGGGTTGTTCACCGGTTCGTCCGCCAGGAAGTTCAGTGGTCAATGCTGGCTCCATCCCTGCTGTTATCGGGCGCGGGGGTTGCGACCCGTTTTGGCGGGCCGAGCCGTACGCTCGGCACCTGCACGGTGTGGTTGCGCCGGGTGATCACGTCCATGCCCATCGGCCTCGGCGCGGTCGGAATGGGCCATGGCTGCACACCGCATTCGTCGGCCCACTCGCCGTAAAGGCCGATCATCGAGCTGGCGCGATCGCGTTCCCCTGCGATCAGGTCGTTCAACTCCGTTCGATCGTCGGCGATGTTGTAAAGCTCCCAGGTCGCTCTTGCGTCCGGGTCGGAAGGATTGACGATTTCGCTGACCAGTTTCCACGGCCCTGACCGGACGGCCCGGTTTCCCTCGTGCTCCCACATGATCGGCCGCTCCCGGCTCCACGGTTGCCCTTCCAACGCCGGGAGGAACGACTCACCTGCCAGCGGCTGAATATCGTGGCCGTTACGTGTGGCCGGGTAGGTCGCGCCGGTCGCTTCTACCAGTGTCGCCATAACGTCCATAACGTGTGCCGGTTCGTGAACTATCTCGCCTCCCGGAATCCGATCAGGCCAGTGGACGATGAACGGGGTGGAGATGCCGCCCTCGTGCGTGTACCGCTTGAACAGGCGAAACGGGGCGTTGCTGGCGTTGGCCCAGCCGATGTCCACACTTGCGAAGGTGTCCGGCGGCCCCGGCTCTATGCTCGGCGTGTTGCCGACCCGGACCAACCGCCCGTCCACCGTAGGGTGTATGTACCGCGACGGGTCCGGGTAGTTCGTGTCCTCCTGCAGAAACTCGGCGCACCCGCCGTTGTCCGAGAGGAACATGATGATCGTGTTGTCCTCGGCGTCGTGCTCACGCAGCGTGTCCAGCACGCGCCCGATGCCGCGGTCCAGCTGCTCGACCTGTGCCGCGTAGGTCGCCATCTGGATGTCCCGCCACGCGTGGTCGCCGGCGTCTTCCCATGCCGGGATTCCTGCTTCTCGGGGCGAGATGGCCCATTTACTGTCCACGACCCCGAGCGCCTTCTGCTGTTCGTGGCGAGATGCTCTGAGCGCGTCCCAGCCACCTGCATAGGTCCGGCGATACCGTTCGATATCGTCCGGCCAGGCGTGCAGCGGCCAGTGCGGGGCCGTGTATGCGAGGTAAAGGAAGAACGGAGCGTCCCGGTTCAGGGCGTCGTCTACAAAATCGGAGGCGTGCTGGCTGATCGCGTCGGTGAAGTGGTAGTCGGTCGTGTCCACGCTGATGCGGGTCAGGTCATCCATCAGCATGTTCGGGTTGTAGTAACTTCCTCCGCCCGAGAGGATTCCGTAGAACCGGTCAAACCCGCGGCCGCGCGGCGTCGGGTAGCCCGGCATGTCCGGGTACCAGTCGTCCGGCAGCGTGGCCTGCTCGCCGCCGACGTGCCATTTCCCGGCCATGAGGGTCCGGTATCCGGCGTCTTTCAACACCTCGGCGATGGTGACGCAGTTGTCGTTCAGGTAGCCCTGGTACGACGGCACGCCCATGTTCACGACCATGTGGCCGACGCCCGCCTGCTGCGGGTTGAGCCCGGTCAGCAGCGACGCCCGGGTAGGGCAGCACCGGGCGGAGTTGTACATCTGCGTGAAGCGGACCCCGCCCTTGGCCAGCCGGTCCAGGTTGGGAGTCCGAATCTCCGAGCCGTACGCGCCGATGTCGCCCCAGCCCAGGTCGTCGGCCAGTATCAGGACGACGTTCGGGCGTTTGTTTCTGGCTTCGGGCGCGCGGTCGGGCATAGATGCTCCGGTTCTGCTCCTGTTTCCCCGGGTTCTCTGGCGGTCAAGGCTAGCGCATCCCTGTCCGGCGTTGCCGGTGAAGGATAGCGCCCGGTTTCGGGAACTCACTGCCTGGATTCGCTGCCGGAGAGTCGTAAAGAAAAGGCCCCGGCGGATGGTGGGATCCGCCGGGGCCTGGATGGTGCGGTTAAGGTGACTGAAACCCCGGGAGGAGCGGTTACTGGAGGATCACCGCTCCGGGTCTAGCACCTGCTGTAACCGCATGAGTAACACTTGGCGCAGCCCTCTTCATGGGCCAGGCTTGCATTGCAGTCCGGGCTATGGTGTCGCCGAAGACGGTTCTCGGTCATGGGAGTCTCGTTCGTGGAGAGGTCACAGATACGTCAACTGTTCCCTCATGTCGAGCCACCAGTTGGATTCCGTGGCGGCTCCGTCCAAGTCTGGAAACAGCGTGGCGTAGGTGATGTTCATGTCTCTCATCTGAGCCAGAGCCTCCAAGCATTCCGTCGCCGGTATGGTGAATGCGATGAGGCGTTCTAATTGTCCTGTTTCCCGTAAATACGAGACCAGGTCGGTGTGAACATTATGAGTCAGTCTTGAAAAGAGTCCCCGCTGGGCGCGCATCCTACCGGATTCGTACCGCGTATTTTCGGCATCCAACACACTGAAATGTTCCTTGTCAGGTTCGGGTCGGCTGGTCAGGGTCCAGATGACTACCGGCCCATCACTGAAGGCGAGATCACCAGTGTGTCCACGGCCCAGTTTCGGATTATCTGAGTGGAGACGCTCAGTGAACGCGAAAAACGCAGCGATGTATGGCGAACGGGTCCAGTCAAGCAAGGGGCTGATTAAGCCGTGGTGCCGTGCCAGTGCAAGCCATTCCAGTTCCGTTCGTTGCGCCGCGCGTCGGTCGGGGATTTCCGAAACCAGTGACTTGAATGGTGTCAGAATTTCTCGTTCGTACTTCTGCATGGGCGCAATACGGACGGCGTCAATAACCGTTTGAGCGCCGGTATCTACCACGAACCCGTGAAGCCAGCGCTCCCAGGTTGATGACAGCCGCCATTCGGGTCGTTCGTTACCGCGATAGATGTAATCGTAATCGTGCGCGAAGCGGTTCCCGTGTTCTCTCAGGCGCTCGTGGAACTCTTGCCAGCTTTCGCATTCGACCTGGGAGTCA
>JADFRU010000300.1:0-3008 GCA_022561115.1 Chloroflexota bacterium
GGCGAAGGTCCCGGGACACTTTGCGTGACGAGGGTCCCGGGACACTGCGCTGCGATAGCCCCGGGGCATCAGCTGGGCCTGGCGCGTCGCAACGCTGTGGGGCCCCCATCGCTGACCCGCTCCCTGAGGCTTTCGAAGTGCGGCCCGCCGGCCCGGGGTTCAGGAAGACTCAGCTTTTTCAGCCTCCCCACCCGATCCGTTGGACCCGAACATCGACCCCAGCGGCCCGAGGAACCTGGTGAACTCCATCGGGAAGATGATCTTGGACGAAGCGCCGTTGCCTATACTCTTCAGCGCCTCAAAATACTGAAGGCTCATCGTCTTCTGGTCCACGTTCTGCGCCACGCTGTACACCTTGTCCAGCGCCTCGGCAAAACCCTCTGCGCGCAATATCGCCGCCTGTCGATCACCCTCTGCAGCGAGGATCTCGGCCTGCCTTGCGCCCTCGGCCTCCAGGATGGCGGCCTGCTTCTGGCCCTCGGCGATCGTGATGCTGGACTCACGGGTGCCGTCCGCCTCGGTCACCACAGCACGACGAATCCGCTCGGCGGTCATCTGCCGGTTCATCGAGTCCTGGATATCACGCGGCGGTTCGATCTCGCGAATCTCGACGTTTGTGACCTTGATGCCCCAGCGCTCCGTCTCAGAGTCCAGCCGTTCCCTGATCGAGGCGTTGATCTTATCCCGTTGGGATAGCACGTCATCCAGTGTGATGTCCCCGATCACGGCGCGGAGCGTGGTGGTCGCAAGACCGATCACCGCCATCCGGTAATCGCCGACCTCCAACACCGCTTTCTCGGCGTTTTCAATATCGACCCTCATGTAAACGAGAAAATCGATATTGATCGGCGCGTTATCGCGTGTGATGTTCGTCTGCCGGGGGATGTCGATCACCTCGATCCGTGTGTCGAGCTTGCGGATCTGGTGAACGATCGGTATGGCCATGACCACACCCGGTCCGAGCATCCCCTGGAAACGTCCAAACTTGAACCTGGCTATCCGCTCGTAGTCCCGTACAAAGTTAATTATCGCCATATATGTCCGCCTTCCTCATGCTTTTCACGCTGGTCTTCTCCCGGTACGACAGCTCATAAACCTCCCCGCGCGCACGCGTCATTTCCCGTCTTCCGTCGGCTCCACTTCAAGCCGAAGCCCGTCAACGGAGCGAATTACTACCTCTGCCCCGCTGTCCACTACCTGCCCACCGGTCGCACTCGCCTGCCAGCGCTCGCCGGCGACGACAACCTCGCCGGAAGGATCAAGCGCCTGGGTGACCAGCACCGTCTGTCCGATCAGTGCCTGGGTGGAAATGGGTGAAACATACGGCTTGACCCGGCTTGACCGCCTCAACTCCCAGGCCAGCCATCCGGTCATGGCTCCAGCAACCGTAGCGACCCCGCCCAGGACCCAGGGATTCACCCTGACCTGGATGCCAAACATATCCCCTCCACCGGTGGAATTGAACAAAAACAGGCCGCCCAGGATCAGCGCGGTCACTCCGGCGAAGCCAAACGCGCTTGCCCCCGGCGCGTGCATCTCTGCGGCGATCAACGCCACCGCCAGCGCTATCAGCGCCACCCCGGCCCATGAAAACGGCAGGCTCCCGAGTGACGCGTAGGCCAGGATGAGGAACCCCAGGCCCAGCGCTCCCGCGATCCCGAACCCGGGGCTCCAGATCTCAACAATCAGCCCCAGTCCGCCCAGGGAAAGCAACAGGAAGGCCACGTTCGGGTCTGCCAGGAAATCGAGAAACCGCTCTACGACGTTCTGGTTCACCTCGTGGATCGTGGCGTTCCCTGTCGAAACGATCCGCGGCCCGGACGCCGTCGGAATCGCTCGCCCGTCGAGCTGTTCGAGCAGGTCTGCCAGGTCGACCGCTATCAGGTCAACCACGCCCAGCTCTACGGCCTCGCTGGCGGTGTATGCGAGCGCGTCGCGGACCGTCGCCTCAAGCGCGTCCGAGTTACGCCCCCTCAACTCTGCGATGCTCCGGATCAATGCGGCCGTGTCCTCGGTCACCTTCTTCCCGAGCGTCTCGGGCAGGTCCTCGCCTCCGCTCGTGATTACGGCGGCGGCGCCGATGTTGGTCGTCGGCGCCATGGCCGCCAAACCTGCCGCGGCAGTAATGAAGGTGCCAGCACTCGCAGCGCGTGCGCCGTCAGGCGCAACGTATGACACGATGGGAATGTTGGACGCCAGCAACTTCGTAACGATGTCACGCGTCGCTTCCAGGGTACCGCCCGGCGTATCGATCCGAATTATGACCAGTTCCGCACCGGCCTCCTCGGCGTCTTTCAGCGCACGGGAAATGAAGCGCTCCATGATGATGGAGATCACACCGTCGATCTCGACCACGAATACCTCCGGCGAGGTATGGTCGTCCGCTTCCACGCGATCCCCGTTTACGAGCCACAACAGGCCACCGAAAAGGATCGCGGATATCCATGCGGCCCTCCAGGCCGCCCATAAGAATCGGCGCCGGCTCTGACCGGCTGCCCGGTGCGAACTACTCCAGAAAACCAACACAACGACCGCCCAATCGTGTCGTCCGATGTTGCATGCCGGGACTTACGTCTGTGCGACCATCCGGCATGAAGCCACATGCTACCCCGCCCGGCCCAGGTCCGCCCACGCGCCCTGCGCCATCACCCCGCCATCCACGTTCACAAACTCGCCCGTCATGAATGACGCCCTGTCAGAGCAGAGGAACACCACAACGTTGGCGATATCCTCCGGCGTGCCGATGCGGCCTATCGGGGAACGCGCTCCAGCGTTCGCTACTGCGGCGTCCATGCCGGCCGGGTCATCGCCCACCTCGCCCGAGATGGCGGTGCGCATGAGCGGGGTGTCGATAGAGCCGGGACACACCGCAAGCACCCGGATGTTCTGCCGGGCGTAGTCGATCGCAAGCTGGCGGGTCAACGACAGGACGCCGCCCTTGCTGGCCGCATACGCAGGCACGAGCGGGGCCGACTGCTGGCCCTGAACGCTGGCGTTTCTGACGCTCA
>JADFRU010000301.1:0-3006 GCA_022561115.1 Chloroflexota bacterium
CACGGGGCGGCGATCGAAACACGGCTGGAATCCAGCGTCTTCAGTGCGATCGAGTAGCCCTGGCCTTCTTCGCCCAGAAGGTTCGCCACCGGCACCCGGCAATCCTCGAACACCAGCTCCCCGGTAGAGGAGCCGCGCATGCCCATCTTTCCGTGCTGGGGGTTGATGGTGAACCCGGGCGTGTCTCGCTCAACCACCAGCGCGCTGATGCCGCGGTAGCGCAACGCACGGTCATGGGTCACGAAGACGACGAATATCCCGGCCACATCGGCGTTCGTGATGAAGTGCTTTGTGCCGTTCAAGATGTAGTCATCGCCGTCCCGGATCGCCGTAGTGGACAGCATCAGGGCGTCCGAGCCGGTTCCCGGCTCGGTGAGGGCGAAAGCGCCGATGCGCCGCCCTGCGGCCATGTCCGGAATCCAGCGCCGGAGCTGTTCCTCGCTCCCGGATTTGGCGATGGTCTGCGCCGAAAGCGAGATGTGCGTGGCGTAAACGGTGCTCGTTGAACCGCAAACCGCGCCGAGTTCCTCGATTACGACCATCAGGTCCCGGTACCCGCCACCGCCGCCACCGGCGGACTCGTCAATGCTCAGGCCAAGGAGGCCGAGCTCGGCCAACCCCTCCATCTGGCGCGCAGGAAACTTCTCTTCGCTGTCCACTTCAGCCGCCAGGGGTGCGACCTCGTTCGCTGCGAATTCGCGGACGGTTTTGCTGAGCAGTTCTTGTTGTTGGGTGTAGAAGGGTTGCATTGCTATTGATCCTGCCCGGGTTGACCCCTACCTGAACATTTTGATGCGCTTGAACGGCTCGGCGAGCGCCACGCCGATTTCTTTGCCCACTTCCGCCAGTCGCGCACGGGAGCGCTCTTCGCGCTCGGGTTCCCGCGGTCCTACCTGGCTAAGGTGGGAGTGCAGAGCGTTCTGGCGCGTCTCAAAGTAGTCCGTCACGTCGATATAGGTGTCCGGGTCCTGCGGCCTGAAAAGCCAGATTTCGTCAACCCGGTGCGTCTCCAGTCCCTGTTCAAGGTGTTCCGGGTAGGAGAGATGGTCCCGCGAGTATGGGAATATCGCATCAAGGGTCACACGGCCGGCCATGTAGTGGTCCCGGTGGCGTATGTGCGACCGCTCCGGGTCGATGGTGAGCACGATGTCCGGCTTGTGCTTTCGTATCTGCCAGACGATCCGTTCCCGGAACTCATCGTTGTCCTCAAGACCCTGGTCAGGAAAGCGCAGAAACTCGACTCCGGCCAGGCCGTACACACGGGCCGCGTTCAGCGTCTCTTTTTCCCGGATTACGGCGAGATCAGCGGGGTCTATTGAGCGGTCGCTTGTTCCCTTGTCACCGTTGGTGCAGACGACCAGGGTGACTTTCTTGCCCTCTGAGCACCAGCGAGCGATCGTGCCGCCCGCGGCTGATTCGGAGTCGTCAGGGTGCGGCGTGACGACGAGGATAGATTCAGGTTCGTCCATGGTTCCTCTCTTGTTGGGTGAGACATTCTTCCTGGCTTCAAACGTTCTTCTTACTTCAACACTCTTCTTGCTTTAAACACTCTTCTGGCTTCAAACACTCTTCTGGGGACCTCTTGAAGCGCGCCGGCCGGGCTGTCCCGGAATGACACAGGAAGCCGGTTAGCCGGTGTCGCGTTCGGCCTCCGGCGCATCGTTCAACCGGCGGCGCCAGATCGTGGCCCCCAGATCGTGGCCCGGGGATGATAGCGCGGTCGAGTGACGGCGGCGCGTTGACACAATACGCGGGCAAACAGGATTATTGCCGGGTCCGCTGCGACTGCGGCGTGATGGCGCCTCCGTTTCCATTATCCGGCCAGTACCGGCAACCACGGCCGCGGCGACGGCCTGACGGGCGCACCGCTACCCCTGCGATCGGGCGCTAATCCTTCCCGTTAATCCTTCCGGGGAAGGGCCACACATGCGAATCATCGGCGTTGACCCCGGACTCGTAAACACCGGTTACGGGGTTATCGACGTGAACGGCAAGTCACACGTGGCGGTCGAGGGCGGGGTCTCGAAGACGAAGGCGTCAGATTCGCTGGAGATAAGGCTCAAAATTATCTATCAGGACATCCGCGAGGTGCTTGAAGAACTTCGGCCGAACCACATGGCGGTTGAGGACCTGCACTCCCGGTATCGCAACCTCAAGACGGCGATCATCATGGGACACGCGCGCGGGGTTGTCGTGCTGGCAGCGGGCGAAGCGGGCATCCCGGTGTTCCACTACCAGCCGACCCAGGCAAAAAACCTGGTCACCGGCTCTGGCCGCGCGGACAAGGTGCAGGTCCAACGCGCGGTCGCCGTGCATCTCGGGTTGCCAGAAATATCGAACGAACACGTCGCCGATGCGTTCTCCATCGCCATCTGCCATGCCATGATGTCCAGCAGTCCGGTGGCGAACGCCAGTTGACCGGCGCAAAGCCGTCAGATCAGCAGATCTTGAAATCAGACGCCAGGGGAACGGGGCCAGCATTGTGATCAGTTACATCGAGGGCAAAGTCCACCGTTTCGACCGGGCAACGTCCACCGTGGTGATTAACGCGGGCGGGGTCGGCTACCAGGTGGTGTTGCCGCAGTTCGTGATGAGCGCGCTTTCCGCACGGCCGGTCAACGTGGGCGATGAGCTTGCCCTCGAGGTGTACTACCACGTAACGGATCGGCAACCACGACCGATACTCGTGGGGTTCCAGCGCGGCCACGAGCGGGCATTTTTTGAGCAGTTGATACAGGTGGAAGGACTGGGCCCGGTCCGTGCGGCGGCGGCCATGATCTTCTCGGTTTCCACTATCGCGCAGGCGATCGAGGCCGAGGATGCACGAGTGCTTCAGCGAATGCCGGGGATCGGCACCCGTGCGGCCCAGAAGATGATCGCCACTCTCAAGGGGAAGGTTGTCGAGACGGCCATGCTCCGGGACGAGGGCTACGACGACCCGGCCCGGCCGGCGGTAGGCGCAGGGACCGGCCGCGAGGAGGCGATCGAGGTGCTGGTCAACCTCGG
>JADFRU010000302.1:0-3004 GCA_022561115.1 Chloroflexota bacterium
GGCGAGGTCTACGTAGAACGCAACGTCATCGACCCCGGCCGTCGAGTAGATAACGTCATACCACTCGGCCCAGGCGTCGTAATTCAAGAGGTCATCATTTCAAAACGAAGGAGTGGCGGGCATGACTTCTCCCTCATCCCGACCTTCTCCCGCCGGGAGAAGGGACGAAATCCCCGCGCTAATCAGGCCGGGGCCCACTCTTTCAGCCAACACCCGGCGTTTAACCGGCCTCGGCGTACTCCGCCATCACCTCGTCCGGGAAGTCGGCGTTGGAGAACACCCTCTGCACGTCTTCCAGCTCCTCCAGCGTGTCCAGGAGCCGCAGCGTCTGCCGGGCCTTGGCATCGTCAAGCTCGACCAGCGTGCTCGGCACCATCGCCAGCTCTGCGGACACCACCTCCACCCCGTCCATCGCTTCAAGCGCCGCCTTGAGGGGCTCGAAATCCGTGAACGCCGCCTTGAACTCTATCGACGAGCCTTCGATATCGAAATCCTCTGCGCCCTTGTCCACCGCCTCAAGCGCGATCTCTTCCGGATCGACATCAGAAGCCTCGACGAGGATCACCCCGGAGTTCGAGAAGCCCCACGACACTGCGCCGGATTCCGCCAGGTTTCCGCCCGCCCGTGAGAAGGTTGACCGGATGTGGGACGCCGTGCGATTGCGGTTGTCGGTCAACGCCTGGACGAGGATCGCCGTGCCGCCGGGTCCGTAACCCTCGTACGTGACCTCTTCCAGATCAGCGCTTTCGTCACCGGTTCCGGAGCCCTTCGCTATCGCCCGATCGATATTGTCGTTCGGCATGTTTGCGCCCTTGGCGGACTGGATAGCCAGGCGCAGCCGGAAATTGGTCTCAGGGTCGGCGCCGTCGCGGGAAGCGACGATGATCTCCCGTGCAAGCTTGGTGAAGATCTGGCCACGTCGCGCGTCGGTGGCGGCCTTCTTGTGCTTGATGGTGCTCCACTTGGAGTGACCGGACATGCTGTTCCTCCGGAGCCGATCGGCATCGGTCTTCAGGGCGTTAAGTTATCGCTGCGCCCTGTAGTTTCACGGTCTGTTGATCGAGGTTGCCATTGATATTAGCAAGCCGCCCGAAATGGGGTCAAAGTTTCAGGACCCAGATTACCGCGCCGGGGGTCATCTCGAACGAACCTCATCATCCCGTGAGGGGAGGTTGGGGGAGTTCACACACCCGGCAATGGCTGGCAATGGCTGGCAATGGCGGGCCTCAGGTGTCGCCCGCTTTCCCGATGCTCACCGGCGTTCTGAGGGTTCAGAAGGACCGGCGTCATCCCGGCCCGCTAACTTCCGGGGTGACTCTTAGCGCAACCCGTCCGGCAGATCGACCATGACGACGCCGTTGTTGATGTCCACGTCCAGAACCACGTCCGATATCGCCGGGACCAGGATCTGCTCACTGGAGCTGGTGGACCCGGGCTTGCCGACGACGTACACATCGTTGGCGCCCGTCACGATGATCTCAAGCACCACGCCCAGTTCCTCGCCGTCCCGGTTGCGCACCTTCATGCCGAGGATTTCGTAGTGGTAAAAGGCGCCTTCGGGCGGCTTCGGGAGGTCCTCGTCCTCCATCTCGATGATCGTGCCGCGCAACGCCGTTGCGTCTCGAACGTTTCTGATCACGTCAAGCTGCAGGACCGTTGCCGACCCGGCGCGATGGCAGTCCACGACCTTCGCCGGACGCCCTCCGTCCAGGTACACGGTGTCGCCGGGCGAAAATCGGTCTCCGTCGTCTGAGAACTGGCTTACGGCGATGGCGCCGCCGGTGCCCCAGGCCCTGCGAACCGATGCGACGCCGACACGCGTGGGCGTGGAGGTTTCGATGCGTTCTCGCTGGGGTCTGTCGCGTACAGGCTGACGCGGTTTCTTAACGTGGCGCGATCTGCGATCACGGTTTGCGCGCGTTGGCGGCATTTCGCCGGCTCCCGGCTAGTCGATCTGGAGGACGATGCGCTGATCGGCCTTGACCGCTGCGACGCGGAGCACGGAGCGGATCGCCTGGGCAACCCGGCCGTCCCGGCCGATGACCTTGCCCTTGTCCTCGTCATCGACGGTGAGCGTGATGTAGACCCGGTTTCCCCGGACCTCTTCCGTCACTTCTACGGCGTCCGGATTTTTCACCAGCGCCCTGGCGATGTACTCGACCAACTCTTTCATGGGATCAGGCGGTCGCTTTCACTTTGTCCAGGATTCCGAGCTTCTTCAGCATCGCGCCGACAGCCTCGCTCGGCTGTGCGCCGTTGCGCAGCCACTTCAGGGCCAGCTCCTCTTCGATCTTGATCGTCGGCGGATCGGTCATCGGGTCGTAAGTGCCGATCTGCTCGATGAACGCGCCGTCGCGCGCCGCACGCTGGTCGGCGACTATGACGCGGTAAAAGGGATGGCCCTTGGCGCCGAGCCGGCGCAGCCGAATACGAACCATGAAAAGAAAGAACTCCAGTTACGTTCGGGGATCGCCCGGGCACGACAGTAACTCACCGCCGTTCGGGCCGTTCAACGCTCAAGTGTAGGTACGGCGCGCAGGGAGTGTCAACGCGGAGGGTGTTGCGAAATGCTTTTAGCTAGACGCCGTCGCGGATCGACCACGTGTTGCCGAGTAGACTGCCGAACATGGCCAGGCCTGACCCCAACCCAGATGAGAACAAGTGTGGAACTTGCGGCTTCCTATCGGCGCAACCCGCGCTCCTCACGGATTATCCACGCGACTCGTTCTACGAGGTCGGTGTCGAGGCGCGCCGCGAAGGCGACATCTTCAATCAGACACTTGAACCCAATTCAATGCCAACGCGTGTTGAGCCTGCCTGCCTACTCGGACGGCGAAGTATCTACCTGGAGCTTGTTCAGCGAGCACAACCGACAACGAAGCCAGGGCAATGGAGCCGCCCCCATGAATCGGTCCTCGCGGAAATATTGGGTGAAACCTACACCGAATGCGACACATGGTTCCCATACACGCCGAGCAGATCCCCTGCGCAGCACCTGGAGGAT
>JADFRU010000303.1:0-2996 GCA_022561115.1 Chloroflexota bacterium
GCCGGCCTGGTGACGGAGATGCTCCCGGATGATCAGGCGGCGGCCCGGGCGGTCGAGATCGCCGCCGAGATATCAGCGCGCGGACTTGCCGCAGGTCGCTTCTCCAAGGAGGCGGTCCTCAAGGGCGCGGACATGCCGCTGGACCAGTCGCTCCGTCTCGAGGCGGACCTGGCGATCCTGCTCCACAGTGACCCGGAACGCACCGAGGGGATCGACGCCTTCAAAGAGCGGCGAGAGCCCGATTTCAGGGGTAAGCCAGGCTACCGGCGGGACGATCCAGGACGATGACAGCCGCGCCGTTCGAGACGGTCACATACGAGAAGCGCGGCCCTGTGGCGCATGTCGTTCTCGACCGTCCCGATGTGATCAACGCCTTCAGCGTCCAGATGCGGGACGACCTGTCCGAAGTCCTCTACGCGATACGTTTTGACACCGACGTGGCGGCCGTTCTGCTGTGGGGCGCGGGTGACAGGGGATTCTGCGCCGGCGCCGACCTGTCCGAGTTCGGCGGCGCGCCCTCGCAGGCCGCGGCCCGACAGGCGCGCTGGGCGCGGGACGTGTTCGGCGCTCTGCGCGACCTTCCGGTCCCCACCATCGCCGCGCTGCACGGCCACGTGATCGGCTCGGGAGTCGAACTGGCGTTGCTGTGCGACATGCGTATCGCCGCGGATAACGCCGTCTTCTCTATGCCCGAGACCTACTACGGGCTGATCGCAGCGGCGGGAGGCACGCAGACGCTGCCGCGTGCGGTCCGGCGGGGCAGGGCGCTGGACATGCTGCTTGCCGGCCGCCGGCTAGACGCCGCCGAGGCCCGGCACGCGGGCATCGTGCAGCGCGTCGTCGCCCCGGGCGACCTGGACGGCGAGGCTGAACGAATGGCGCTCGACCTGGCGGCGCTGGACCCGGCCCTGTTCCGCGCCGTCAAGGCCGCGCTCGCCGCTGCGCGCGATCTTCCACTGGTTGACGGTCTTGCGCGCGAACGACGGCTGTCTATCATGTTGGGCCGTGGCGTTGGGACACCGCAACCAACCAGCGTAAACGGGAGTCCGATTGAATACATTTGAGCTTCTTGAGATCGCATGCGCGATCGTCCCGGACCGGCCGGCATTTGTGGCCGGCGTTGACGGTGAGATCAGTCCAAGTTTCACCGAGTTCCGGGAGCGCGCAGCGCGGCTCGCGACCGTCCTGTCGGGCATGGGCGTCGGACCCGGAGACCGGGTAGCCCTTATGGACGTCAACACCCCGGCCCATGCCGAAACGTATTTCGCATCCGCCATGCTGGACGCCATCTACGTTCCCTTGAACTTCCGGTCCCGGGCCGCTGAGGCCAACCACATGCTTGAGCGCACTTCGCCGAAGGTCGTTCTTGCCGGCGCCCGCTATACCGGACTAATCGACTCGTGCGACTGCCTGTCAGAATCGGAGACCGGCCGCATCGCGCTGGACGCAGGGCCGTCTCCGGAGGGATGGCGTGCGTACGAGGACGCCATCAACGACAGCGAGCCATATTCCGGGTTTCCATCGGGTGACGACGATGACACCACGATGATCATGTTCACGTCCGGCTCGACCGCCGCTCCCAAGGGCGTGACGCTCACCCATGGCAGCTTCACGTCTTTCGTCCTGAGCAACGTGGAACCGGCTGACCCGGACGCTCACGAGAGAAATCTCCTCACGGTTCCGCTCTATCACATCGCCGGCATCCAATCGATGATGGCCGGCGTGTACGGAGGCCGGACGCTGGTGCTCCAACCGCAGTTCGACGCGGAAGGTTGGATGGAACTGGTGCAGCGGGAGAGCGTGAACCGGGCCATGATGGTCCCGACGATGCTCAAGACGCTGATGGAACACCCCCGCTTTGCGGAGTTTGACCTGTCGAGCCTGGACGTGATCACCTACGGGGCGGCCGCGATGCCGGAGTCGGTGATCCTTGAGGCGATAGACAGGTTCCCCGGCGTGCGCTTCATCAACGCCTTCGGACAGACGGAGACCGCTGCGACGATCACAATGCTCCCGCCGGAGGATCATGATCTTACCGGGACGCCCGAAGAGATCGAAAAGAAGCGCAAACGGCTTCGCTCGATCGGCAAGCCACTGGAAGACGTAGAGGTTCAGATCGTTGACGATGAGGAAAACGAAGTCCCCGTCGGCCAGCCGGGCGAGATCGTCACCCGCGGCACCCGCCTCATGAAGGGGTACTGGGGCGATGACGCTAATAACGGCGTGAGCAGCTCCGGCTGGCTCCACACCGGTGACCTCGGGTACCGGGACGAGGACGGCTATATTTTCCTGACCGGACGCGCTCGGGAGATCATCAAGCGGGGCGGAGAGATGATCTCCCCGGAAGAGGTTGAAGAGACCCTTGAGCGGCACGAGGCCGTCAGGGAGGCATCGGTCATCGGCGTGCCGGATGTGACCTGGGGAGAAGTGGTCCATGCGGTCGTCGCCATCAACGATGGCGCCACCGTCACGGAAGAGGACCTGATTGA
The DNA here is from genome assembly GCA_022561115.1 of Chloroflexota bacterium. Taxonomy (GTDB): domain Bacteria; phylum Chloroflexota; class Dehalococcoidia; order Lucifugimonadales; family Lucifugimonadaceae. Next base: position 2,490 of record JADFRU010000303.1, read on the forward strand.
ACACACCCGCCAGGCCCTTGCCAGCTACAAGAAGCCGGACAGGGTCCACTTTGTAGACGCGCTGCCGAGGAACGCGCTCGGAAAGGTGATCCGCCCGCAGGTCAAAGAGCTGGTCCGAGGGGAGTAAACGCAGTTCTGTAAATCCCCTCTCCCGGCCGTAAAGGGCAAGGGTGAGGGACAAGTCTCGATTGGATAGCCGCCTTCCGTCTGGTTGACGGACAGGCTTGTAGCGACTCTTCGGATCAGACGGCGCGTCTGTACATGCGTGCCGAGAGGGAGATTTCATGCGCCTGTTACTCGCCGGTTGTGAATACGCCGGGACCACTACCGTCGCCCACGCCATCGATGACTGGATGTCGGAGAACATGGGCACCCGCTTCTCCCTGATACACGAGCACTGGAAGATCCCGCACACCTCCGGGCACCCGGACAACACGACTACGGAAGAGCAGAAATGGCTGCTGCAGGCCACTCCAAAGTTCAAGGAGATGCACCAGCGCCACAGCC
>JADFRU010000304.1:0-2992 GCA_022561115.1 Chloroflexota bacterium
GATCTACATTGCGGACTCGTTGCCCCGGACAGCGACGGGCAAGATCCAGCGCCGCCACGTCTCGGCCGCGTTCGCCCCGCAGGACTAACGCCCGGAGGCGGAAGAAGTTCCCAAAATGACCCCCTCCCCGTTCAGGAGGGGGTTCGGGGGTGGTTATTTGCGGCGCTGACTCCATCACCGGGTGGCCCTTCGAGAGCCTCAGGGCGCCCTGCCCTCGGTCCTTCCCCGGAAGGGCTAAGCCCCGCGGAACTGGGTCAGGAACGCCGTTGCAAGCCCGAGATACACGAGCAGGCCGAACACGTCGGTGAGCGTCGTGACGATCACGGCTGACGATGCCGCCGGGTCGATTCGTGCCGCCCGCATCCCGAGAGGTACGAGCACGCCGCCACCCGCAGCGATGGTCAGGTTGATCAACATCGCGCCCGCTACGACCAACCCCAGGATCACGTCCTGCTGCCATGCCAGCACGATCAGTCCCAGCAGAATCGCGACGACCACGCCCTGCACGACGGCGAACAACAGCTCATGGCGGAGAATCCGCATCGTGTCGCGCTCAGTGACGTCCCCGAGCGCGATGGACCGCACTATCAGGGTAAGGGTCTGCGTTCCCGCAATTCCCGCCTGGCCCAGGACGACCGGGATGAAGGCGGCGACTATGGTCGCCCTTGCGATCGTGTCGCTAAAGAGGTTAAGGACAAATCCCGCAAACAGCACCGTGGCCAGGTTCAACAACAACCAGGGAAGACGGCTGCGCAGGGAGGCGACGAGCGACTCGAACGCCCGCGCCTCGCCACCGATGCCGAACATCCTGAACATGTCCTCGGTCGCCTCGTCCCGCGCCACGTCCACCAGTTCATCGACCGCGATCGCACCGACGAGAACGCCGGTGCGGTCCACCACCGGAAGGGCGATAAGGTCATAACGGGCCATCAGCTGGGCGCAGATTTCCTGGTCCGTGCCGGTCTCCACGGAGATCGGGTCCGTGGCCATCACGTCCTGCACACGTTTTTCCGGTCCGGCAAACACCAGGTCTGAAAGCTCCAGAACGCCGGTCAACCGGCCATCGCTATCGATAGCAAATAGCTGCCGCATGTTCTCGTGAGAGGTTTCCGCGCCGCGCAGAACGGACAACGCCATGCCGATGGACAGGTCCTCTCGAAGGCCGATGACGTCCGGCGTCATCAACCCGCCCGCGTCGTCATCCGGGTAAAGGAGAAGATCGCCGACTGTTCGGCGGTCTGCCATGCGCGCCAGGATGTGGCTCGCGACGGTCCAGTCAACGTGTCGCAGGATGTCCACCGCCACCTCGGGCGGAGCGCGGTCCAGTACCGTCGCCATCCGGTCCACGTCGATCAGCCCGGAGATATCGGCGGCGTCCTCCACCTCCAGGTGCTCGATTATCTCGGCGATCGCCTCGGGGGGCAGCGCGCCAAGCAGCGCCTGCTGGCCGGTCTCGCTCAGCTCTGAAATCACCTCGGCCACATCGTGGGCGTGGAGGTCTTCGAGCTGCGCCGCCGCCGTTGCAGGGGCGCCGGCCTCCAGGTGTGCCTCGATAGCCTCCTGGAGTTCTTCCAACGCCTCGGGCGCGGGGACGGAAGATGTCCTCTCCTCGGTCACGCGACCTCCCTTGTTACGGCTGCTACGGTGCGGACGTACGACGCCAGGGTCGCCGGTCTCGCCCGCGCCCGGTGAGGCGATTGTCGTCGCCACCGCGACGACGCTACAACCGGTCCCTGTTTTACCGGGGTCCGGGCTTACTGGCCCGAACTTTACCGGATCATGGCCGGCGTCAGCTGGATAAGCGCGTTCTTCTCGCTATCCACGATCCAGGCGTGCTCACCGTCATAGGTGATGCCCGTAGGCGCGCCACCGATCACGTGCGTTGCGACGATGGTTCCGTCGCCGGAGATCCGGGTGACCGACCCTGCGTCCGCAGAAGCCACCCATAACTCACCTCCGCCCCACGCCAGGGCGAGCGGGCCCGTGGGAACTCTTGTCATTCCCAGTTGCCGACCCCCGGGAGTCAGGCGCAAGACCTGGCCGACATCGCCGAACGCCATCCACAGCGCTTCAGGGGTGGAGAGGAACGCGGTCGGCCTCCCCGGTGCGATGTCCTGCCCGTTTACCACGATCCGTTCAGGGTATTCGAACGACCCGACGATCTCCCCTGATGTATCTATTCCCGTCACGGTGAAGGTGTCGGCATCGACGACCAGCACCTGTTCCGGGGTATTCGCGATCACTCCGGGAGAAACCCCGAACTCGATCTGCCGGGCCAGCGCGCCCTGCAGCGTGATCTGTGAAAGGGCGCCGCGCGACGGGTCTGTTACCCAGAGGTGCTGGCCCAGGAACACCATCCCGGCGGGTTCCACCCCGACCTGGAACTTTCTCACCTTGTTCGCATCGGTGTCCAGTTGAGTGACCGAGCCATCCCTTGCGTCGAGCGACCAGACGAACCCGCCGCCGCCTGTGAGAGTCGCCGGCCGCCCGCCCACGTCCGCCGTGTCAAGCCGCTGCCCGTCCAGTCCGTAGCTTGTGACCGTTCCGAACCCCGTTTCCGCCACCCACAACCGTTCTCCGTCAAAAAAGACAGCCGACGGTTCCTGGCCGATCGCGTATGTACGGGACTCGATAGTAGGGACCGGCTGCTCATCGACCTCCGGCCCGCTATCGTTTTCGCCCGAGGCAACCTCGGCGACGACTGCAACGACCAGCGCGACCACCATCATCCCGATAATCAGGCGCGGCAACCGGCCCCACCAACGGCGTGCAGTCATCACGGGACCACCCGGGGGATCACTCGGGCTTCACCGTCGCCGACTGCACGGTGAACTCCGCCAGCCGGTCCGCGTCCGGCTCCGGCAGACCGTCGCTGAACGGTTTGAACGTCTGGCGCTTAGTCAGCACGTTGTCGGGCTGGCTCAGGTCGCGCTCGTAAAAGCGGGAAGATGGGAACAGGTCACCCGGGTAGGAGAAGTTGGGCAGGGTGGCC
>JADFRU010000305.1:0-2967 GCA_022561115.1 Chloroflexota bacterium
TTTTCGTCTCCCTTGCCGAACTCACGAGGCCGGACACAGCGTCGTGGAGCCGTGCCCTTTCCTCGGCGAGCGGAGCGACATGCTCTTTCACGAACGCCGATACCTCGGCGATTTCTTTGCTGATCGTTTCCAGTTCTCGTGTCGTCACGGTTCAGTTGCCCCCCGCCGCGTCTGCTTCCGATGATTTCCACTCGCCCTCTGCCAGAGTGGCGAGAACGGTCCAGAACTCCTTGATCTCCTTCTTTGCCTCCGGAACAGCGGACATAGCCGCCGTTATCGCGGGAGAGAAAGCTGCCGGTGAAATCAAGCGCTGCGCTCCCGCTTCACCGCCATCCTCCGATCCCTGTGCCACCACGCCGCCTTCCCTCCCGGAATACGGCCGCTCATGACCCCGGTCGCCACGCATCCCCTCCCTCACGAGCGCCCCGGCGTTCACCGGGACCGGCGCTGCACTGATCTCAAGCAGCTCCTGCCGTTTGAACAGCACGCCGCGCCGCCCGCCGCTTCCTGTTCTCGGCTCCATCTCAAGGGCGCGAAAGCCCACGGACACCCCGCGCATGAATCCCGCGGCGTACAGCGCCCGGATCTCCTGAGCGAACGGGGTGGGGGCGAACTCGATCGTCGCCATGAGACGGCCGCCACCCGGCCCGTCCTGGACCCATGTCCGTACACTCCGGCCGATCGCTGGACGCCGGTAGTCATGCGCCCAGAGAAAGACCGGGTTCTCCCGGTACGCCGCCAGCTCCCACCCCGACGCCGTGATCACATCACCGGCCCGATCTTCCATGTCCGTGGACGCAATCAGCGTCAAAGATCCGCCGGTCCCCTCAACATCCGATTTTTCGGCGACCGGAACATCGGCCTCCAACGCCCGCACCGAAAGCCATTTTGTGACCAGGCGAGATGCGTCTTGCCCGTCTCCTCGCTCCTTGATCCCGGCCAGCGCCACTTCCGTCAATCGCCCCTCCCCATCTCACGCTTAGACAACCCTCTGCACCCGCCCCACCCACAGAACGCGGCTGGAAAACGTGACGGCGCTCCGGGCGCATCTGCGCCTGCGCTGCCGGGGTCCCGTTATGGGCGTTCCCCGTATCCCGTCACAACCAGCACCCGGTCCTGGATGGTTCCCGTAGTCGTTCTCATGCGAGTCATCTAGAACATATGTTCTATTTATAAGATACGAGGACCCGCCGCCTCACGTCAATACCCCAGAACGGAGATACGGGCCGGCGAGACAGACCCCACTGCAGTGTTACCCTCTCACCGACACCTGATCTCAGTAACAAGGGAGAGGTCAAATGCCGGTCATTACTATCGAGGGACGGGTCGGAGCAGGCGGCCCAGCGGTCGGCCGACTGGTCGCAGAAACGCTCGGGCTGGACTTTGTTGACCGGCTGCTGCTGGCTGAAATCGGCCGCCGCGTTGGCGCCACTGTCGAGGCGATGCAGGATTCCGAGCGGCGTGTCCCGTCCCGCGCGGACCGGTTCATCTCGTTTATCCAGAGAACGCTGGAACGAACCGGCAGTGCAGGCGCAGGGGATCCCTACTTCGGCCCGGGGATGGAAGTCCTTGTCTCACGACCTTACCGTGAGCTTGAGGCCGCCCCGGCGACGCGCGCCGAGGAACTCCATGAAAAGCGGTTCATTGAAACCACCGCCGAGGTAATCCGGGAGATCGCCGCCGCGGGAGACGCCGTGATCCTCAGTCGCGGCGGAGGCGCCATCCTGGGAGACACGACGGGGGTACTCAGGATAGGCCTGTTCGGCGAGAAAGAGGATCGCGTCCGTCGTATACAGGAACGCGAAAAGTTGTCAGACCTCGACGCGGCCCGGGAATTGATCGAGCAATCAGATTCGGCGCAGGCGAGGTACTTCCTGAAGGCGTTCGACTCCGCTCCAGTTGACCCGTTTCTGTATCACTTCATGCTGAACACATCAGAGATCAGCCTTGAGTATGCCGCCGGCGTAATCGTGTACGCCGCCCGGCAGATGGACGATCAGGGACTGCGAACGGCCGAGCACGGAGCGATCGAGTCAGAGAACCCCTGACCGCGCCTTAATCGGCGGGGCGAGCCGGGGATCGCGGTGACCCCTGCTGCATCTCGTCGCCCGCCTCGAACCTCGGCAGTCACCCGAGCTCCTTCAATGCGCCACGACGGTACAGCTTCCTGAACGGGCCGTAGTTAAAACAGGGTCCCGGGACCAGTTACGCCGTACGAAATCCCGTTGTCGAGAGTAATCGACCGGTTGGCATTACTGATCGGGAGGGTCTGAGGCACGTTTCGTCACGCGGACGAGGCAACGTCCAGTTTGCCTCACGCAAGCTGCAGTATGCACCACATGTGAGACATCCCCCGAAACGCGCCTACCTACCGCGAAATCCCCGCACGCAAATCCGGTAGCGCCCGATGCACCTCTCCTATCGAAATCGCCAGGAAGGTGCCGATTACGCGCTGTCCAGAAGCTGTTGAGATGACAACGGCCCGGCTGATGCCAACGACCTCGCCGTCTCGATTCAACACCGGTCCGCCGCTATCGCCGGGGTCGATCGCAACGTCCATTTCGAACCCCTCCCCGAGGCGGGAATCCAACGTGTATACGCGCGTCAAAACCCCGATGTTCGCCCCGGCCGCTCCGATAGTGCCGCTAGCGTCCGTGTTCGAGTATCCGATCGCCAGCAGCGGCTGCGCTATCTCGTTATGACTGATCGTTTCGGCTAGCGTAAGAGGAGGCGCTTCGCTGGCGCCGGGATTGATGCGGATCAGGGCGAGGTCTCTCGGAGCGTCTGAAGCGATCACCGTTCCCGGGATCTTGTTGCCGATGTCGTCCCAGAGCTCGACCGTCGTGTTGCCAGTGATCACGTGCTCATTGGTGAGCAGCAACCCCGGTTCAAACAAGAACGCCGTACCCGTCTTGCCCTGGGTGACCACCATGAACACCGCGCCGTGCGACTGCTGATAGACCTCGT
>JADFRU010000306.1:0-2925 GCA_022561115.1 Chloroflexota bacterium
CGACGAAGAACACGTCGACGCCATCGGCCTCAAGTATCTCGTCCAGGTTGTCGAGCGCTTCGCGATCCTCGATCTGGATGCACACCAGCGTCTCGTCGTTGAGCGCTTTCACCATGTCCGGTCCATCTCCCAGGAAGCCGTAATCGCCGGCGCGTGTGCCGCGTGCCAGTCCGCGCATCCCCTCCGGGGCGAACTTCACGGCCCGGACGGCGGCCTCGGCGTCGGCGCGGGTGATGACATGGGGAATCTGGACGCCCATGCAGCCGCGATCCAGGTACCTGGCGATCAGGTCCGGGCGGTTGACCTCGGGTCGGACAATTGCCGCCATGCCGTGCCGCTCGGCGGCGAGCGCCAGTGTCTCTACGCTCTCAACCGTCATCGAGCCGTGCTCGCAATCGATCAATACCCAGTCGAATCCGAGCAGCCCGATGATTTCCACCAGGTGGGGCGATGGGAACATGATCGAGATTCCGAAAACCGGCTCGCCCGCCTTGATCTTGGCCTTCATGTGGTTCTTGAGCACTTGTGGGTCCCCCGGGTAAGCCGCCGGACCACCCGTCGGCGGCGGAATTATCGCACCGGTTCGTGGACTTGAACGGGGCCACGTCCAACGGTTGTGTTTCGGCAGGTAAACCCTCACTGTTGACACTCGAATGGGCCGGGTTCAGACTCGTTTGCTACCCGGCAAGTCAAGTCACGAATCGCAGGCGGCTGAGAAGACGTCTCGCGCACACGGGAGATGGCCTACGAAATGCGCCTGGCATCACGAATGGGCATACTCGGCACCGAAACCGCGTTCGAGACGCTGGCAAAGGCTAAAGCCCTTGAGGCCGAGGGCCGGACCATCATCCACCTGGAGATCGGCGAGCCGGATTTCGATACCCCGGCGCATATCAGCGAGGCCGGTAAAAAAGCGATCGACGACGGATTCACGCACTACGGGCCGTCCCCGGGCTTGCCTGAGGCCCGGAAGGCGATTGCGGGGTTCGTGTCGAAGCGCCAGGGATATGACGTAGACCCGAACAACATCGTGATAACGCCCGGCGGCAAGCCGATCATGTTTTTCACCATGCTGGCCCTGATTGAAGAGGGCGACGAGGTGATCTACCCGAACCCGGGCTTCCCGATCTACGAATCGATGATCAACTTCTCCGGCGGCACCCCGGTCCCCCTGCCGCTGAACGAGGAGGCCGGGTTTACGGCGGACATCGATTACCTTGAATCGAAGATCACGAACCGGACGAAGTTGATCATCGTCAACTCTCCGAACAACCCGTGCGGCAGCGTGATCCCACATTCCGACCTGGAGCGGATCGCAGCGCTCGCCATCGAACACGACATCACCGTCCTGAGCGATGAGATCTACCACGACTTCTACTTTGACGGCGAGCACACCTCGATCACGCAGATCCCGGGGATGCGCGAGCGGACGATCATCCTTGACGGCTTCTCCAAGAGCTACGCCATGACCGGATGGCGGCTGGGCTGGGGCGTCCTCCCGGACTCGCTGGTCGAGCCGTACAGCCGGTTGATGACCAACTCGGTCTCGGCTTCGACCTCCTTCATCCAGATCGCAGGAATCGCGGCGCTGGAAGGCACGCAGCAGCCGGTAATAGACATGGTGGCCGAGTTCAAGAAGCGCCGGACCGTGATCGTCGACGGCCTCAACTCGATCGACGGCATCACCTGCCAGTCTCCAGATGGCGCGTTTTATGTCTTCCCCAATATCCGTGGCACGGGCATGACAAGCCAGGAGTTTGCCAACGCCTGCCTGTACGATGCCGGAGTGGCGCTACTGGCGGGGACGGCGTTTGGAGAGTACGGCGAGGGTTACGCCCGGCTATCGTTCGCCAACTCTGAGGAGAACCTCAAGAAGGGCATCTCGCTGATCAAGGAGATGCTGGCGGCCCGCTAGCTGGAGCTGGGGCGGAAGATCGCCATCTCCGTGAGGTCGTAGTAACGTCCGTCCAGTTTACGCGCCCGCCGTCTCACGCCCTCCTCGACGAACCCGGCGCTGAGGTAGAGACGGATGGCGACATAGTTATCGCTGAATACCGATAGCTCCAGACGCTCGAATCCCGAGCCCCACGCCCACGATAGCGCGTCGTCGAGCATACGCCTCCCGATGCCCCTTCCCCGGTAGTCGGGAAGAAGTCCCATCCCGATGTGGGCGAGGTGCGTGAACCCCTCGCCGCTTTCCGGGGTGGTCACGCACCAACCGACCACGCGATCGTCTTTTACTGCAAGCATCTCGTGCCCGCCCGCCGCTTGAACGGACTCGGTAAAGGCCCGGGTTTCATTCATCGACGGCGCGTGAACGATGCCGATGTAACGCCGTTCCTGCGCTACAACGCTGACGCACGCGTTGTAACTCTCCAGGTGACTCGATTCCAACGGAACCAGCGTCACTCTGCTTTCATCGGTCATAACCTTCTCCCGGGTGGGGTTTACGCCTGACTGACATGATCCGGGAACCGGGTCTCTCCCTTTGTCCGAATCACCCCGTACTCGGTCATCATCGCTGATGTGTTGGACCGGGCGATGTTTCTGAGTACGTGGGTGGTGGCGTCCGCAACCTGTTTCACCGGCGCTTCGACGACGACGCGAGGGGTCTCGTCGAGCAAACCCCAGAACGGCGGCAGTTCGTCTCGCCGCATTAACCCCGCCGGCGCCATCAGGTAGTGGCAGTGCGCCGTGCGAAGGAAGCCGGGGTCGCGGAACTTGGTGCTGAAGTTCGCCACCCGTTTCGCATGGTTGTCACGCTTCTTCACCCGCCGGTCATGGTCTGCAAGCGCCTGCCGGTAGGCCGGGTCGGTTTCCAGCGTCTCGGCACCGGACGAGCGCGCGTACCCGGCCGCGGCCTCGAGAACGCTGCCGGTCAGCTCCACCGCCCCGGCCATGACGGGCGCGCGCTCTGCCAGCCTG
>JADFRU010000307.1:0-2921 GCA_022561115.1 Chloroflexota bacterium
CAGGCGATATCGGGCCGGTGGCGTCAATCCCCTCTGCGCGCGCTGATTCGACCGCCGGCGCAACCTCTTCAGCCTCCTCCACCCCGAACTGTCCGCCATCTCCGGCATGCGGGTTCAGCCCAGCGACTGCGACGCGGGGACGCTCGAAACCCATCTGCTTCAAGTGTTCATGCCCTGCCCGTATCGTGTCCAGGATGCGGTCTGACTTGACGCGCTTCACCGCCTCCTCAAGCGATACATGTGTGCTGACATGGATCACCCTGAGGGCGTCAGACCCGAGCACCATGAAGTACTTTTTTGCACCCGTCAGATGGCCCAGCAACCCGGTGTGACCGTCGTACATATGACCGGCCAGGCGCATCGCCTCTTTGTTCAGCGGAGCGGTCACAATGGCGTCTACCCGACCGTCTATCGCCAGCTGCGCGGCCCTGACGACGTACTCGTACGCCGCGTTGCCTGTGTACGGGTCTACTTCACCTGTCTTGACGCGGGCGGGGTCACAGTTGTGCAGGTCTATGACCGGGATCACACGTTCCCCCGCGGTTTCGGCCTCTTCCGGGGTCTCGATCGCCGCCACGCTCCACCCCTGCGCCCACCGGGATACAGCGTCAGACATCACCCGTGCATCCCCCACAACGAGGGGGACGGACCGTGCCAGCCCGATTTCTTGCGGGAACGCCTTCGCCGTGACTTCCGGTCCAACGCCGGCCGGGTCGCCCAGGGTAATCGCGAGGATTGGTTTGCTCACGGTGCGACAGGTCCTTCTTTCACGATCCGCATTTTTGCCGATTTTTACAGGGTCCGAGTGGTCAGGCTCCGCCAAGGTAATCGATCACGTCAACCAGTACGCCGTCTTCCCCGAACGCCCCGGCCTTTGTAACCACGGGTATCCCCGTGAGCAGTCCGCCATCGATAATCCCGGCGGGGATGCCGGGAAACGGCTCTGCGTCCAACACGATGCCTGCGGTGCCAACCGCCCGGAGCGCGCTCTGGGCAGTATCGCCTCCGATCAGCACGAGTGCGCCCGGAGTTGTCCGTCGTGCGACCCGGTAACAGATCGCGCCAAGCTCCCGGACGAGTTGAATCCTGGAATCGTCGTCGATCCCTGACAGGCCCTCTACCCGCAACAGCGACACGGCGGTGTGTTTTCCCCTGCCGAGCGCATCAACGGCTCGCCTGACCGTATCGTCCCGCACCCCAACGGCGGTTTCTTCCGACAGCAGTGCGGGGACATCTACCTGCACCCACTCCATTGACCGCTCCCCCACCGCCAGTTCTAGTTGTCTTGCGGTCGCGCTTCTCTGGCTGCCGGAGATCATCAGCACAGGCTTGCCGGGCGACCCGGACCCTGCGCGTTTTAATCGATCACCCGGCTTGCCGGTAAGCGCTCGTGCCAGTGCGACGGTGGCCCCGGCCGATCCCGCGAGTATCACGGTCCCTCGCTTTTTTGAGTGCGCGTAAAGGACCGCAGCGGCTATACGGTCCAGGTCATCGTCGGATTCAGCGTCGCAGACGGCGACAACCGGCGGCGATTCCAGCAGATCCGATATCGCCTGCCGCAAGCGATCGCCTTCCCTGACCTCGTCGAGAGTTATGACGGCAGGTCTGTCCCCTGTGTTTTCCTCGACGATCTCAGCGATGTCACTGGACGACACGGGCGACAGCGGATCGCGGCCTACTTCGGATTCCGCCAGCGGCACACCGTCCACCCGGACCTGCCCGTTGCGCACCACCCGTCCCATTGCAGGAAATGACGGGGCGATCAGCGCCAGTCTTGGCCCCGCCCACGCCACCTTTTTGGCGCTGTCACGTGGGTCCGGCGGCTCCCTGGAAAGCCCGGCCCGCGCTTCCATGCCGGCGTGTCCCCGGAGTGTGGAATCGATCTTGTTAAACAGCAGGGTGAACCCTGCTACACGCAGTTCCTGGGCGGCACGCGCCGCCCTGTCAAAAACCGGGAACCGATCACCGTGGCGCGTATCGACATTCAGAGACAGCACCCGATGCCGTCGCGCCGCCCCGTCCGGCACCACGCCAAATACGGAGACGTAGGTCGACATGCCCGCTGCGGCGAAAGGAGCGGCGGCGTCAAGCGCTCCGGTCAGGTCATCGGCGTATATGCCGATACGCGTTTCCGAATCCGGTGTCACATCCGTCCTTTGTTCCCGGCGTTGCCGGTGATGCCGGTGCTACCGGCCAACGAAACGGGGTTTTGTCTTGTTGATGAAGGCCGCCGTGCCGATCTTGAAGTCCTCAGAATCGAACGAGCGAAACTGCGCTCCGTCCGGTGCTTTCGTGTCCACACCGTCAAGCGCCGGATTGACGAGGAGCGTCTCGAGGATTTCCTTGTGCGCGGCGTGGGACACAGGCGACAGGTCAGCTATCCGCCTCGCCAGTTCATATACGTGATCCGACAGTTTTTCCGGTTCCAGAACCCGAGTCAGAAGGCCCATCCCGAGAGCCGTCTGGTGATCCAGGATTTCACCGCTCAGCACGATGTATGCGGCGTTCGCCGGGCCGGCGATCGACACCAGCCGGCGCATCTCGCCGTAACCTGCGACCACGCCTATGCGCGCTACCGGCACGCCGAACCGCGAGCCCTCGGCAGCGATACGGATGTCGGTCACAGAGGCAAGTTCAAGCCCTCCACCGACACACACGCCTTCGATCATCGAGATCGTTGGAACGCTGAGTCCGGCAACCTTTTCAAGCGCTCCCTCGAACACCTCCGCATACTTGATCGCTGAACTTGAGTCGTGCCGGCTGGTCTCGAAGTCTCCTATGTCGGCGCCGGCCGAAAATGCCCGCCCACCCGCGCCGCGGAACACGATGACCCGGACGCCCTCATCGCTCCCGAGAGTCTCGGCCTGTCTGCTCAGTTCTCCCCACATATCGAGCGATATCGCATTCAGCTTGTCGGGACG
>JADFRU010000308.1:0-2920 GCA_022561115.1 Chloroflexota bacterium
TTCGGATGTTCGTACGGGAAGTTGAACAGAACGGGAACGCCCTCTTCAAGTTCACCCAGGGTTGCGATGCGTTGTCGATCAAACGACGCCGTCTGGGCGTACAGGATTCGGCCGGGAAGCACGCGTTCCAGCGCGATTACGCTCACGGCGGCGGCGCCCATGAACAGGAACTGACGGCGCGAGATGCAAGGAAGAATGCCCTTCTTCTTGACGTCAGGATCATCGCCCGGAATGTCATCGCCGGGCAGGGGAGAGCCTTGCGCACGGGTGACGTTGGTCAATTGAGCACCTCGTACTTCGGTAGTTCAGGCTGTTCAACGATCAGCGGATCGCCGGTCAATGATTCCAGGAACGCGACCAGGTCGGTGACTTCTCCGGCGTCCAGGCCGAGCGGAGATATCAACGGGCTTTTGTTGACCACGCCTCCACCGCCGGCGTTGTAAAACTCCACCAGTTCCTGGAGTGTGTCGAAGGCGCCGTTGTGCATGTACGGGCCGGGCTGTCCGACCTCCCGTAGCGTTGGCGTGCGGAACTTGTAGCGATCGTCATCAAGCTTTGTCACGTAGAAGAGCCCGAGGTCACCTTCCGCCGCCCGGTAGTCATCTTCCGACACGCCACGTTTTCTGTTCTGGTAGTAGAAGGTTATCTGCCGTAAAGGATCCTATACGAACGCGACCGGGTCCTCGACGCCCAGTGCGTGGAACTTCTGATCCGTATACAGGGGGCCGCTATGGCAGGCGGAGCATCCAGCCTGTCCTGAAAAGAGCTCAAATCCACGAAGCGCCGCATCGGAGACGGCGGACTGGTCGCCGTCTATGTAGCGGTCAAACGGTGGGTTCTGTGACACGATCGTGGATTCGAATGCGGCCACGGCCCGCAGCGCGTTATCAAAGGACGGCGCACCGGGCCCAAATACGTCGTTGAATCGCGTGACGTAGCCGGGCATCTGGAGCAGCCGTTCTTCCGCCAGCACGGGATCCAGGTTCTGCGCCGTGGCGCCGGTCCACGCGGACTTTGCCTGCTTCTCCAGGCCGAGTGACTCTCCCGCCCAGAAAAGCTTCGGGTGGAACACCGAGTTCAGGATGGTCTGGCTGTTGCGCCAGTGCGGCGTGCCCGGGTATCCGAAGTTGAGGGCGATGCCGTCTCCCCAACCCTGGTCTGGCTGGTGGCAGCTTGCGCAACTGATGGCGGAGTTCGCGGACATTCGTGGATCGAAGAACAGTATTTTCCCGAGCTCGATTTTCTCCGCCGTCGCAGGGTTGTCCGGCGGCATGACGACCGGGGGCAAAACACCAAACCCGAGCGCGCGAATCAGCTCCGGTGTCACACGTTCGCTGATGCTCTGTACAGGCCGCTCGACCACCGGCGTCCGGACCGGATTGGGGTCGTTCGAGGCGACGATCAGGACGGTCGCGACGACCGAGGCGACAATAAGTGCAGCCGCGCCGCCGATTAACAGGATGGCAACCGCGTTGAAGCGATCTGGCATCAGTTCGCCCCCAGCGTTCGCAGTTCGTACGGCGGCAGGTCTGAAGGTTCCGGAGCGCTAAAGGGTGGTTCATCACTTCCGAGTTTCTGAAGGAATGCAACCAGGTCTCTGATCTCAACGTCAGTCAGGTTAAGCGGCAACAGGCGCTCGTCTTTATTGGGAACATCGCCGCCGCCGGCATCATAAAAACGGACTACATCTTCCAGTGTTGTGAAGATGCCGTTGTGCATGTACGGCGCGGTGCGGGCTACCTCAAGAAGGGACGGCGTCCGGAAACTTCCACGGTCCGCTTCGTCGTGCGTCAGGGCAAACCGTCCCGGGTCGGCGCGAAGGTCGGCGAAGTTGCCTACGGCGAACTGCTTGAAGAAGCGACGGAATGTGATGTGCCGGTCCGGTTCGCTGAAGATCGCGGGGTTGGCAGGAACGCCTGTGACGTTCAGGCCGCCGTCCGACAACAGGTCCCCGCCGTGGCAGGCGGAGCAGCCGGCCTTGCCTTCAAACAGCGTGAGCCCGGCCTGTTCCGTCGCCGTAAGGGCTGAGTCGTCCCCTGCCTTGAAATCGATGTACGGGTTGTCGGTCGACTCGAGCGTGCCGAGGAACGCTGCGATTGCGTTCAACACCTTTCCGTAGCTGACTTCGCTGCCAAAAAGACGCTCAAACGACTCCGCGTACACGGGGACCTGGAGCATGCGCTCAACGAGCAGGCGACCGTCCAGGTTCATGAAATGCGCCTCGGCGATGTGGTCGCGTACGACGGTCGCCATGTCGGAGCCTTCAAACCGGCCGTCCCAGTCCAGGAGCGGCATCTTGCTGGCGTTTATCAGGGTCGGCGTGTTCCGGAAATACTCAACGCTGGTGTAGCCGGTCGAGAGCGCTTCCCCGTCAGTCCACGCTTTATCCGGGAGGTGGCAACTGGAGCAGGAGGTGGCGTTGTTGCCAGAGAGCCGCTTGTCGAAGAAGAGGAGTTTGCCGAGGTCAGCCTGCGTCAAGATGTCAGCCGCGGTCGCTGGCGAGGCCTGATCCTGGGAAGTCGATTGTGACTCGGACTCAGGCGCGCCTGAACGGGAGGCGAGCGCTAAGGGGACAGACACCGCCGCAACCAGAACAATCGCGAAAAGAATCGCGCCGAGCCGGCGGGGGGTCATTGTTGTCCCTTTCCCTCTGCTTAAGTCTTCTTAGAAGCCGGTCTTTGGTCCGGGAAGTCTCAGGGCGTGACCGCTACTGCATGCAAGACACCAAACCGAGGCCCTGATCAACTGATCCTAGTGCCTACTTGTTAGTGGATGTCACGACCCATACCTGAGAATACGAAAGTTTCCGTCAAATTGCCTCTGGTAACGATGACATGGACCGTCGGAAGCACCTTTAATCGGCTCCCGGTTACTCCGCCATATTCCATTTTGCCCGGCCCCTGGCCAGATTAGCGGGAGG
>JADFRU010000019.1:0-11414 GCA_022561115.1 Chloroflexota bacterium
GTTCGAGCTCAAGTTCGCCACCTCCCGGGGGCAAAAAGACAGCGGCCCGGAGAAACCGGCCGGCACCACGCGCAGATATCGCTACCCCGGGCCGTAGTACGGGGACCCGGGATTCAGGCGGCCGTTGCCGCGGGGGCTGACGGCGCTTGCTGGATGGTCAACCCCGGCATAACGTCCAGGTCCCATCCAGATCGCTCACCGCGCACCAGGTACCGGTACGCAGCGGCGGCGATCATGGCGCCGTTGTCCGTGCACAGGGCCGGTGGTGGTGAAATGACCGGGACGCTTGATCGATCTCGCAACGCCTCCCTGAGCGCCGAGTTAGCGGCCACACCGCCGCCGATCACTATCCCCCCCACACCGAACTCCTCCGCCGCCCGCGCCGTCTTCGTCGCTATCACATCGGCCACAGCCTCCTGGAATGACCTTGCCAGCGCCGCCACGGCCCGGGGGTCAGGTCCACCATCCGGCGGCGGGTAGATACCCTCGGCGCGGGCGCGGTGCAGCACCGCCGTCTTGAGGCCGCTGAAACTGAAATCCCATGTCCCGGGAATCCATGCCCGCGGCAACGGATCAGACGGTCCGCCTTCAGCGGCGATTTTCTGGATGACCGGCCCGCCGGGATAGCCCAGTCCCATCAACCTCGCCGCCTTGTCGAACGCCTCCCCGGCGGCGTCGTCACGGGTCCGGCCGATTCGCTCAAACTCTCCGTGCGCCTTGAGCAGGGCGAGGTCTGTGTGCCCGCCGGAGACGACCAGGCACAACAACGGGAATCCGCATAATTCCTCCGGCGCCGCTGGAACCGGCTGCGGCGCGGTGACCGGATCGTGCAACCACGCCGCATAAGCGTGCCCCTGCAAATGGTTGACGCCGATGAGCGGTTTTCCGGACGCGGCCGCCAGTCCCTTGGCCATGTTCAGCCCGACTATGAGCGAACCCGCCAGGCCCGGTCCGCTCGTCACGGCGATGGCGTCTATCTCCCCCAGCGCCAACCCCGCCTCCGTGAGCGCGGCCCGTACCACCGGCACGATCTGCTGTATGTGACTGCGAGACGCCAGCTCCGGAACTATGCCGCCGTAGCGGGCGTGCAGCTCAGCCTGTGAGGTGGTGACATTCGACCGGATTTCACGACCGTCAACCACCACGGCGGCAGCGGTGTCATCGCAGGACGATTCGATCCCGAGGACGATCATTCCTGATACTGGCTCCAGTCCAGGGCTGTTGATTTCGACCATCGGTGCGACTTAGAAACCAGTACTTTATATATACTCAATTTTTACCCACACCCGGATTGTAGACCGTAATATTTAGGCAATGCCCCGGACCGAAGTAGTTGGCGGGGGATGTAGTAGCTGAAGAATGGGAGAGGCCGAAGTGGTATCTGATAGCTTTCCATTGTGTAAGTCGTGCGGTGAAGGTGACCTTGTTCCGCTGTCCGACTTTGGTGGCCAGGGTTCTGCCGTGCATTACAAGGCATGGGTATGCACGAACCCCGGTTGCGGATACAACATTAAGATCAGGAACGGCGACGTATACTTGAACGAGCCGATCCTAGCCGACTCGGACCGTCACCGAAGACAACAACCGCACTAATGGCATCGGGCTAACCCCCGTACCAGGTATCGAGGGCGGTTGACGAGATAACGTGCCGCCCTTGAGTTCCGCCATCTCCGGGCCAGACATCACTAGCACAGCGCGGCCGCCAAGGCCGTCTGGGCGGATACGCGTCCGCCTGGTAACCCTGATGATCGGCCTCGGACTGCTGTTCGCAGCCGCCGGTATCGGCTACCTGGTTTACGCCGAACTCGCGCGGTCACGTCTGGATGAACTCATATACGTGGTGCCGCAGATCGAACGCGCCGACTGGCTTGTGGCCCGCCTCCCGGAAACGACCGCCGCAAAGTCCGGGCCTTCCGGTATTTCTGATGTGCCGGTGGAACCCGCAGACCCGGCGCTTGCCGGCGCTGCGCTCCTGTTTCCCGCGCGATGGACAAATCCCAGGTACTGGTCTGAACCGGAGTGGGCGGGATCCGCTCCCTACGGCGCGGCCGGTCTTCCTGACGGGTTCGTTTACGTCAATCCCGCTGACATCACTGCCGCGTCCGGTGAAACAAGTGAATTCGGTAAGTCCGCCTCCAGGGCGGCAGCCGAGACCCTTGAGATAAAGGCGATCGGTCTCTCGACCACCGTTTACGGACTGACCGTCCGGAACGATGGCGATCAACTCCTCTGGGACAGCCCCGTCAATATCGTCGGCCATATTCCCGGGACGGCACAGCCCGGAGAGACCGGGGCCGGCTGGTACTTCGGCCACCTGCAAAGCCCGGTCAGCGGCGAGGGCAACGTGTTCAGCAAACTGCCGGACGTGGTTGACCTGCTTCGTTACGACCCGGTGGACATCATCATCGGCAGCGCGGACGGCGAGTTCTTGTACAGGGTGACCCGGACGGGCTTCATACACCGGGATGACCTGGTCCTGGCAGAAACGTCAGAGGCAACGGTAACGCTGGTCTCTTCCTATCCGAAGTTTGTTTATGACCACCGGCTGCTGGTCACCGGCGAGCTCCTTGCCTTCCGTCCGCCCCAGTAGCCGTTGAATGTGGGCCAGAGCCGCGAAAGTGGGCCAGCCCTGCCAGCCTGCCCGCCTGTTCGCTTGAACGTGCGTGACCCCGTAACCCAGGGTTTTGCGATGCTGAACCGGGGCTGCAACGCGGCTATACTGCGCCTGACTTTGTGAAACATAGCGCAATCCCTATGCGAGGCCCGGCCTACCCAAGTGGATACCCTCAAGGATCCGATCCCCGGCGAGCCACCGGGCTTCAGCGTCTCCGCTGCCGGGCGCGACAGGCTGCTACTCACGTTGCTCGCCGTCATGGTCGTCGGCGCCCTCGTCCAGATCACCTTTGGCGGGGTCGTTCGGGTGACTGAATCCGGCCTGGGATGTCCTGACTGGCCGCTTTGCCACGGCTCGATCATCCCGAAATTTGAGTACCACACGATGATCGAGTGGAGCCACCGGACCATCGGTTCGCTCGTCGGGCTGGCGTTCATCGCCGCAGTCATACGGGTCTGGATTGCCCATCGCCACAATGTTTTCCTGGTCGCCACCACGACCGGCTCGCTGATACTGATCGCTATCGTCGGCGGCATCGGCGGGGCGGTCGTCCTCTCGGAGGTCGAGCCGTCGCTCAGGACGCTTCACCTGGGCCTTGCGGAGGGCGTCGTGCTGTTGTCAGTCCTGGCGTTCGCAACCGCCGTCACGGGCTGGATGCCGAAACAGATCTCCGGAATCTCAAGCGATCACGCGCGAGCGGCGTTAGAATCTGCCAGAGATCTGGTCACGACACGCCGGGTAGTGAATCTCGCCGCGTTTCTTGCAATCGCGACACTGCTATCTGGCTCGTATGCCGTATGGCGCGGCGCCGGGGCCGTCTGTCCCAGCTGGCCACTTTGCGGCGGGTCGTTAATACCGGGTTCGGAGCTTGTATGGATTCACGCTGCGCACCGGCTGCTTGCGGCAATGGCCACTATCGTGACCTTCTGGGCGGCGCACCGGGCCTACCGCCTGCCCGGCGCCTCTCCGGCAGTACGATTGCTCGCACTGGGAGCGTTGGCGACAATGGCCGCACAGATAATCGTCGGGGCGGCAAATCCGTGGACCGATTTCTCAGAGTGGGCGCAGGTCATCCACCTGTCGTTGGCCACGATCGTTTGGACAGACATAATCCTGCTGTCGGCGGTGCTATCAATGAGACCTTACGGACGCAAGGCCGAACCGGGCCCGGAAAGAGGAACGCAAGAACTTGTCAACGCTTGACCTGCACGGTTCAAGGCGGGGGGCGACCGGTATGAACGCAGTCGTCCGTGACTATGTCACGCTCACCAAGCCCAAGATCATGGTGCTGCTGATACTGACCTCCGTCACCGGCATGGTCCTGGCCGCCGGTGGATTCCCGGACGCTACGGTATTCGTCGCGGTGCTTGTCGGCGGGTTCGGCGCCTCCGGCGGCGCAAGCGCGCTCAACCACTGGCTCGACCGCGACATCGATAAAAAAATGGGGCGAACCAGCACACGTCCCGTGGCAAGCGGCCGCGTCCGTCCGTTAAGCGCCATGGCGTTCGGCCTGGCCCTGAACGCTTTCAGCTTCGCCGTGCTTCTGGTATGGACCAACCTTCTTGCCGCCCTGCTGGCGATGGCAGGCACCCTCTTTTATATCATCATCTACACGGTCTGGCTGAAAAGATCATCCGTCCAGAACATCGTCATCGGCGGTGCGGCCGGAGCGATACCGCCGCTCGTCGGATGGGCCGCCGTCAATAACAGCCTGGGCCTTGAAGCCTGGTACCTGTTCGCCATTATCTTTTTCTGGACCCCGCCGCACTTCTGGGCGCTGGCGCTCCTGATCAGGGATGACTACCGGGCCGCTAACATCCCCATGTTGCCCGCAGTAGCGCCGCGCTCAACAACCAACTGGTCGATCACGCTTTACACCGTGCTCCTTGTAGCGCTGACACTGGCGTTCTCTGCGGCAAGCGAACAGCTCGGGCTGATCTACCTGATTCCGACCATGGGGCTGGGGATCGTGTATCTATTTCTCACGGTACGCATGTTCCGGAACGACACCCGTCCGGTAGTCGCCGCCCTGTACAAGTTTTCATTGCTGTACCTGGCGCTCATCTTCACGATCGTCATGGTGGACGGCTCCATCGGCTGAGCAAGCGCCAGAAAGAACGGTCTGAAATGAAAAGGACGCCCGTTGCGGGCGTCCTTTTTTTATTCATCGTTTTACTGATGGGCCAGGGCTACTGGACGGGCCGGGTTTACCGGCGGTTAGACAGCAGCCTGGGCGGCTCCGGCTGTCAACGCCTCGCTGGCCACTCGGGCGACCTCTGCGAACGCTTCCGGCTCGCGGATCGACAGGTCAGCCAGTTGTTTGCGGTCGATCTCCACGTTGGCGAGGATCAGACCGTGAACAAGCCTGGAGTAACTCAGACCGTGGATCCGGGATGCGGCGTTGATGCGGAGTATCCACAGCGCACGCATCTGGCGCTTGCGCAGACGGCGGTGGGCCGTCTGGTACGCCATCGCGTGAAGCAATGACTCCCGTGCGACCTTGTAACGCCTGTTACGCGAGCCGCGATGACCGCGGACGCTTTTCAATACGGCGCGATGCCGCCGATGTTTCGTTACGCCGCGCTTGACTCGTGCCAACGGTGGTCTCTCCGGTGTCTTTTAGTGTCTGGTGTGACGCGGACAAAATGTCCGCGATTGGTTCACATCGTTACAGGACGGCGACGCGCGCCGTCTCACGGGGCAAAGATTCCAGTTCTGTTATCTCTAAGGGTGACGCTTCCGGCGTGCCGCCGCAAGCGTTGGGCGCGATTAGCGCCCGAGCAGCCGCTTGATCCGCCTGGCGTTGGCGGGAGACGTGCCGATCTTTTTATCGAACAATCTGCGGACCCGGGATGACTTGTTCCGGCGCAGGTGGCTCTTTGGACCCTTGGTCCGCAAAACCTTGCCGGTGCTGGTCACGTGAAATCGGCGCTTTGCGCCTTTGTGGGTCTTGATCTTGGGCATTTAGTTCTCGGTACTTCCGTTAGATGCGCCAGATGCACTGGCTGCACTGGCTGCGCTGGCTCTCGCGCCCGCCGCGATGGCCACCTCGTCCGGCGCCAGGATGATGCTGAGTGAACGCGCCTCCATCATAGGCGCTCGTTCAAGTTTTGCTCCGTCTGCAAGCGCCTCGGCGGCTCGCCTGAGCAGCTTGACAGCAAGATCCGGGTGGGCGATCTCTCGTCCGCGGAACCTTACGGTCACCTTGACCTTGGCGCCTCCACGGAGAAGCTCCCTGGCGCGCCTGATCTTCGAAAGAAGGTCATGTTCACCGATCTTCATGCTCAATCGAACTTCGCGAAGTTCGTTCTTGGCCTGAGACCTTTTTGCCTCACGAGCGCGCTTCGACTGTACGAACTTGAATCGTCCGTAGTCGAGCAGCTTGCAGACCGGCGGCGTCTGGTTGGGAGCCACCTCGACCAGGTCGAGCCCCCGTTCTTCCGCCAGCGCGAGCGCATCCTGAATGCTGAGGACAACAGGAGTGCCGTCGTCGTCTTCAATGATCCGCACTTCCGGAACTCGGATCTGGCGGTTGATTCGGTATTCGCGGGCTATAAGCGGGATCCTCTGCTCCCCGGCGTCAAAGCCAGGGAATTGCTGACTCGAAGGGACTGATTGTCCACGATGGAGAATACCACGGACACCGGCCGGGGGTCTACGTTGAAACGCCCGGTGCATTCCCGGTTCTTTGAACCCGGGGACACTCCCACCGCACCGGTTTAGGAACCGTACGGCGTGTGACGTCGTATTCACTTTTGACCGGTGATCTTTACTGGAGATCGCAGCATACGTGGCGGGCGTTGACGGGCAATCCGTGTTTGTACGGGGGCTTAAACGTGGCCCTGTGATACGATTCGGTTAGACCCGGCGCTGAAATTGTGATCTGCGTCGCGAACGTGTCTGACATTGATGTGAAGATCGTCAAAAATTGAATTGACGCTGACGGACTTCAAACCTGAGTCAGGACGGGCCCCTCCTTCTGGATTGTGGTACCCGTCCGGTCACCCGGGAGGTGACTGTGAACCGGCGCTGGATGCGTAACAGCCTGATCTACCTCTTGATTGTTGTCGCCGTAATTACGGTGTTTTTCCTCTTTTTTGACAACAATCAACTTGACGACGCTCGTGAAATCCCGATTAGCGAGGTAGTCGCTCTCGCCGAGAACCCCGGCAATGAGCGCATCCTTATCGAGGTGCAGGGCGATGCCCTCACGATCCACGTCGGAGCCAACACCTTCATATCGCGCAAGGAACCTGGCTCAAGCATCGTGGAACTGCTGGACCGGGTGGGCGCCAGTCAAAACGTATCGATAGAAGTCAAGGAGCCCGGCAGCGGCCTCGGCAGCTTCATCGGCCTGATGATCAACTTCCTGCCGCTCATCCTGTTTGGCGGCATCCTGCTGTTCATGATGCGGCAGGCCCAGGGCAGCTCCAACCAGGCGATGGGCTTCGGTAAGAGCCGTGCTCGCATGTTCGTCGGCTCCAAGGCCACCGTCACGTTCTTTGACGTGGCCGGGGCCCCGGAGGCGAAACAGGAACTCGAAGAAGTGGTCGAGTTCTTGAAGTACCCGGAGCGATTCGTGGCGCTGGGCGCCCGCATCCCGCGCGGCGTACTCCTTGTAGGACCTCCCGGCACCGGCAAGACGCTGCTGGCGAAGGCGGTCGCTGGTGAAGCCGGCGTGCCTTTCTTTGCCATCTCCGGTTCCGAATTCGTCGAGATGTTCGTCGGCGTCGGCGCCGCCCGGGTGCGCGACCTGTTTGAACAGGCCAAGCGGCACGCACCGTCCATCATCTTCATCGACGAGATCGACGCGGTCGGACGCCATCGCGGCGCCGGCCTGGGCGGTGGGCATGATGAGCGGGAACAGACCCTGAACCAGATCCTCGTGGAGATGGACGGGTTTGAGTCCAGCACCAACGTGATCGTCATCGCCGCCACCAACCGGCCGGACATCCTGGACCCGGCGCTCCTCCGTCCCGGCCGTTTCGACCGTCGCGTGACGCTGGACTCACCGGACATCCGCGGCAGAACCGCGATCCTTGATGTTCACGCCAAGGGCAAACCCCTGGCTGATGATGTGGACCTGCCCTCTCTGGCGCAGCAAACGCCTGGATTCAGCGGCGCAGACCTTGCAAACCTGATCAACGAGGCGGCGATCCTCGCAGCGCGGCGGAACAAGAAAGAGATCACCCAGGACGAAATGCTTGAGGCCATCGACCGTCTGATCGCCGGTCCGGCGCGCAAGAGCAGGGTGATTAGCCCTCACGAGAAAAAGGTCACGGCCTTCCACGAGTCCGGACATGCGATTGTGGGCTACTTCATGCCCCACGCAGACAAGGTCCACAAGATCTCGATCGTCGCTCGCGGACGCATGGGCGGCTACACCCGTTACCTCCCGGATGAGGAACGGACCATGCAGACGAAGAGCCAGTTCCAGGCGATGATCGCCACGGCAATGGGCGGGCGCGTCGCAGAGCAGATGATCTTCAATGAAATCACCACGGGCGCATCGAACGACATCGAGAAAGCAACAGAGATCGCCCGGGCGATGGTGACCCAGTTCGGTATGAGCGACAAGCTCGGACCGCGGCTTTTCGGCAAGCGCGAGGAAATGGTGTTCCTCGGCAGAACCCTGGGCGAACACCGCGACTACGGACCGAAGACTGAAGAGCTGATCGATGAAGAGGTTGACGCGCTGCTTCAGGCGGGCTGGGACAACGCGGAACGCATCCTCACCGAGAAGACGGTCCAACTCCACGCGATCTCAGATTTCCTGATCGAGCACGAGACGGTCGACGGCAAACAGATGATCGAGATCGTGGAAGGCAGGGACCCGCTGGCAAACGCGGCGCCAGAACCAGAGCCGGAGCCGGAGCCTTCTGTCGATGGCGGAGAAGCAGGAATCACGCCGCCGCCGGTCTCCGACAACCGAACGCCAGACATACGAGACGCGAACCTTCAGCCGGGACTCGGTTAGCGCCCCGACGACCCTTAAGCCGCTCCCCTGAACAATCCGGGAACAGTCTGGGAACAATCTGGGGAGCGGCTTTCTGAGTGGTGCTGTGAGTCGTTCAGGCTCCGCCGGTATCAGAGTCTGCGTCGGCGAGCGGTCGTGACCGGTAGTACAGCCCCCACCTGTTCATCGCGTCCCGTATACGCGCATCATCCAGGGCCGTAATGTCCTTGAAGAACCCGGCCAGGACGTGCGCCGGCCGCAGATCGTCCTCGCACACCCAGCTTCGATCCGCGGGAACCATGTATAGCAGCCCGTTCTGGTGCGGGCACTCCATCCCGATAGATGCGCTGCCCTTGCCGATCTTGAGGGCAAACCCGCCCACTTCATTCGTGGCCGCTTCCATAGCAGCGTCGTTGTCCGGGGCGGCGTCGCTGTCCAGCGTTTCCTGGGCGCTCATGTTTACACCTGACTTATAAGGACGCAGGCAAGGCCGATTAGAAAGACGCCCGCCGTCGTGGTTCATACACCGTTATCTCTGAGACCGCTCCCCGGGTGAAATCCCGATGTCCGTTGCCCGATGTATTTGCAGGCACCGGATAACCGGACCAGCGAGAGAGGCCGAGAGCGGTGAGTATTAGGGTAGCCTTAAGCTGACCCCGGTTACGAGGACCACACAGGAGACGCTACGGCCGATGGGCATCCACTACCAGGACCGTGACATTGTCATCCACAAGACGTCATGCGGACCCTACGACAACAACTGCTATCTGCTGGTCTGCAAAGAGACCGGGGAGAGCGCCATCGTCGACGCGCCGGAGGACCCGGGGCCGGTGATCGAGCAGGCGCGGGAGACTGACGTCCGGGCGATCCTGATCACCCATAACCACATGGACCACCTGGCCGGATTCGACGCCGTGTACGGCGCTTACGGCGTGCCGGTGAGCATCGGAAAGGCAGATGCCGCCGCCCTGGACGGCAAGGGCGTGAAGGAGTGGATCGCCGGTCCGGAAATAACGCAGATCGGCAAGTTGAAGATCCGGGCCATCGAGACGCCGGGGCACACGCCGGGCTCTACCTGCTATGCGATAGATACGGAACAGGGCAATCACACGCTGCTGTTCTCAGGAGACACGCTGTTCCCCGGCGGCCCCGGAAAAACAGGCAGCCCCAATGCGTTCCGGGAAGAACTGCGCAGCATCACTGAAAGTCTTCTCACACTCCCGGACGATACGGTAGTCCTGCCCGGTCACGGCGCGGACACAACCATTTCAGTCTCGAAGGGCGAGTACAAGACATTCGCCTCCAGGACGCACCCGGAGGATCTGTACGGTGATGTGACCTGGCTGGGGGCCTAGTGCAGCCTCCCGGCACTGGACCGCTCGGATTCAGCGGTCACGGCCGCCACCAGATTGCGGTGTCATGGACGGTTCGAGACGTCCTGATCGCGTCGGGCGCGGTCGTCGGCTCCTTCCTGGGGGCGGTCCTGTTCCTGTCGTTTGCGATCTCGCGGGCCGGCGGGTCTCAAGAGTGGTTCGAAAACGGTGAGGTGTTCGGCCTCCCTGCCCCGCTCGTGCTCGCCGTCATCCTGGAAATCTTCTTCCTCGGCGCGGTCGTGTTGTTCAGCGGCGTTAAAGACTGGTCGCAAGTACGTCGATTGGGCTTCATACATCCCACGGGGCGCGCACCGTACGCGCTCGCCTTTGCCGCGTGGTTCGCGGGCCTGGTTGCCAGTGGGACGTGGATATTCTTGACGCAGGCCGCCGGTATCGGCTGGCTGCAACCTCCTGACTCGGCAGCGGAAGTACTGAACTACTCGGGCGGCGCGCTCGTGTTCCCGATCATCGTGATCGGGATCATCACCCCGATCTGCGAAGAAACATTCTTCCGCGGGTTCGCGCTGCCCGCCTTCGCAAGACGGTACGGCGTCTGGGGCGGCATCCTGCTCAGCGCGGCGTTATTTTCCATATTCCACTTCAGCATCGGGTTGGTCGTCCCGGTATTCATCTTTGGTATCGTCCTGGGGTGGCTCTACGTACGCACCGGCTCGATATACCCGAGCATCACCGCTCACGCGGTGCAGAACGTGGTCGCACTGCTTGCCGCGAATTGACCGGTTCCGGCTAACCTGTCCAGCACAGCGATGACGCCCCGCGCCGTGATGTCACGTCTTTGAAACAGTTCAACCAACCCGGCCGCGCGCCGAAGCCCGGAGAGTCAACTACATACCGATGTCGGAACGATTAACAACCGCGTTTCAGGCCGCAAAAGACGAGGGCCGCGCAGCGCTCATCAGATACGTTACCGAGAAGATATATCCCGTGAGAGCCAGCCTGAAGGTCGTAAGGGCAGGTCGCAGATTTCTTCTGGGTGAATACATCGATACCCGTATCCGCAGCTTTGAGGTGGGCCGTTACGGTGGTAACATCGGGCTAATCTATAAGCACGATTTTTGAACCGCATTTCCCGCACATGATGTTTTCACCTCAAGCGTATCGCCTGTAACGGTGATCGACTTGATCTCCGGGTCGTTGCTCGCATAGACGTAGAGGTTCATGCCACCCGCGAACCGGAGCGGCTCTTTCGCGGTCCATCTCCCCACTTCCGGATCGTAGTCCCTCGCTCCAAACCGCACCAACCCCGTTAACGGATCGGACAGTCCGCCGGCGAAGCCGAAGGGTATTCCCTCGAACCCCAGAAAGGTCTCGATTCGAGTGACGTTTCCGAACTCATCATAGTCCAAGCGTTGCACGATCCTGCCCTCGGTCGCGCCGTACACGAGGCGCGGACTGCCAACGTGGTCGATGATGATCCGATAGATGCGCTGCCCTAAGCTCGTACGCCGCA
>JADFRU010000309.1:0-2902 GCA_022561115.1 Chloroflexota bacterium
GGCCGGTCCCTGGAGCAGGTGGTGGGAGTGGCGCGCGTCGGCGACCTCGTGCCGTTCTGGGCGCTTCTGGGTCTGGCTGTCGCGGTGTATGGGATCGGTCGTGATTCCCCGCCGGAGGCTGGCGAGACAAGCGCATCTTCCGCAGCCCGACACGGGAATCGCCGGGCCGCAAACCGGAGGATCGTCATGCTCGCGTCGGCCGGGGCTGTGGCGGTCGCCGCGGTCGTGCTTTTTGTAGCTCGCGATGTGCAGATGCTTCGGGCGGGGATTGTCGCCGCCGACGGTTTCGACAGGGCCGCCGATGGTGACCGGACGGAAGCGATACGCCTGTTGCAGAGAGCGGCGGATATCGCGCCGGACGTCCAGCAGTACCACGTGTGGGCGGGCGAGTTGCTCATCGAGGAGGCGCGGGCGCAAACGAACCCCGTCGTCGCCATGCGGCTGCTGGCCGAAGCCTACGACACCTTCATCGAATATGAGGAACGAGACCCCGTCGCTTTCACGACTCAACTCAGGATCGGCCTGGCGGAAACCGAGCTCGTCAACCGCGGGGATAACTTCCGGCTTGCGGACCTGGTAGACCGATCGGTCCGGGTGGCTGACGGGATGCGCGCCTATCCGGCAATCCAGGGATTTGCGGCCGAGCGTGTGCTGGTCGCAGGACAGCTTGAGCTGGGACTCGAACTTGCGGACCGCGCCATAGCGATGGAGGACGCAACTTCGGCCCAGCCGTTCGCATGGTTCATGCGGGGCAACGCCCTCGGCGACCTTGGAGACGTCACCGGCGCGCTGGAGGCGTTCAATACGGCGTTGGACCGGGACCCCGAGGGACAGTTCGCCCCGGGCATCCATCGGAACATTGCGCTCGTGTACGACAGCATCGGTGACGCCGCTCGGGCTGCCGAGCACAGGGCGCGCGCAGACGAGATCCGGGCGATCCTGTCCAGCGGTGAAGACGGTTGAAGAATGTGGCCGCTGGTAACGGCGGCGCCCCGGAACAGCAAAGGTTCACCGGACGGAGGCCGCGACGGCCACTCACCTCCGTCGTCTACAACCATCACGAATCTACGGCCAACGCGGCATGTATATGGCGCGTTTCCGCGATGCGGGGTGGCTGGCGCCTCCATAAAGTGATCGATATCCGTACGACGGCACGGGGCGTTCCGCGCCCGAGCGCTGTCTGCTCGTGAAACGCTGTGAAGTTCCTGAGCACCTCCGCCGAGGTGCCCAACCGGCGAATAGAGGAATGGATGTCCTTCAAGAAGATCGTGGTCATGCTGATCGGTGTTGTCGCGCTGGCAGCATGTAGCTCAGGTCTCAACGAATCCGAAATCGACGCCCGGATTGAGTCTGCGATCGCTACCGCGATCGCCGGACTGCCGTCTCCGGAAGATATCGTGGCGGCGGCCCCGCAGCCGACGATCTTCAATCAGCCGTTGTCCGTCGTGCAGGCGCAGAGTTTCAACGTGATCGACGCCGACGGCAACCTGCGGGCGCAGATATCGATCACGGAAGATGGAAACGGCAGGATGGTCCTCCTGGACTCAAACGGCGCAATCCGGTCAGCAATTGGCCCGACGCCGGACGGCTCCTCATTCATGGACCTGACCGATTCCTCCGGCATCACCCGGGCGCGGCTGGTCGTAAACGCCGATGGTCAGCCAGAGGTGCGGTTGTTCGACCAGCAGGGCGGAACACGGCTCGGGTTATCTCTTCTCGCGTCGGGCGCTGTAACGGTCTCGCTGACCGACGATGCCGGTGTCATCCGGGCGGGGTTCTCTTTGAGGGACACCGGAGTGGTTGAGTTGAACCTGGCGGATGGAAGTGGGATCCCAAAGGCCCTGATCCAGGTGACCGCGGACGGGACTCCAATTCTCCTTTTGCCCGGAGCAGACGGCGCCCCGTCGGAGCTTCAGTTCTCTCCGTAACCCCCCAATACAGACGCCACCTTCCCGACGCCCGCGTCCGGCTCCCACATGGCGGTCGTTGAGTGAGACGCGGTCCCGGACGGTTCGTCCGGGAAACCGGCGCGCCTGACGTGTGATCTCTCCCCCTGTGAGAAACGCCACCCGGTGCGCGGGCGGTGTTCGCGCGCCCGGTCAATGAGCACCGGCAGCTGGCTAAAGAAGTCGCCTTTCCAGTCAGTCAGAAGAGACAACGTGTTCATCGAACCCGGATTCAAGAGGCTCATATATGTGAGCCAAAAGGGTCATATGTTCTGGGCGGTATCCCCCACAATCGACGCAGGAATTCCCGTACTCATACCGAGTGCTAACCCGAAGCGCAGGCTTCCAGGCGAACCGCGACGAAGAGGATTATGGATTCTGGAACCCGGCTGACGCCGGCGGCAACAAGCTCAGGCAGCACGCGACGGTCGTCGCGTGCATGGCTGTTGCGTGCCGGAATCCTGCTTCTGCTGGTACTCGCCTACTTCGCAACTTCCCAGATCGCGCTCGCCGACGGAGATGACGGCGGTGCGCAATCGGCACAGCACGACGATGACGACCACGGCAAGAAGGGCGGCAAGAAGGACAAGGACCACAACGACGATTTCAGTGGCGCCCCTGCCGGCAACGTCTACTACGCGTGCGCTTCAAAGGGTCACCTTCGGCTGGTCAATGATCTGAGCAGCTGCAAGAGCAAAGAGTACGGCGTCCAGTGGTCCGTCCAGGGTCCCGTGGGCCCGGCAGGCGCGATCGGACCTGCTGGCCCGGTAGGTCCACAGGGACCGGCGGGCCCAAAGGGAGACCAGGGTGACCCGGGTCCGCAGGGACCGGCAGGGCCTCCTGGCCCCGCAATAATTCTCAACTCGATCGGTCTGGTCAGCTCGGAAGGTCCCGAGGGGCCAGAGGGGCCTGTTGGCCCGGCGGGCCCGATCGGACCTCCGGGGCCGGAAGGTCCG
>JADFRU010000310.1:0-2883 GCA_022561115.1 Chloroflexota bacterium
CAGCGCCGGGTCGCCGTGGTTCGTCCCGACCAGATCGAAGCTGGAAAGTATGTTGAGGATTTCCAACAGGGTTGGGCCGGCGGTCGGGCCGGGAAGACCGACGATCTCGTAGCCGCGGTACTTTCCGATCAGGCCGTGGCGGTGAAGGAATGGCGTGTACCGGGCGAAGTCTGAGGTCTCCAGCAGCCCGCCGTTCGCCTGGACGTCGGCACAGATCTTCGCTGCGATCTCGCCGCGATAAAACGCGTCGACGCCTCCCTCAGCGAGGGTGCGCAGCGTCTCGGCATGCTCCTTCTGGAGCAACGTCCCGCCGACCGGAATCGGGTATCCGCCCGGGTAGTAGATGTCCGCGGTCGCCGGGAACCGCAGCAGCAGGTCGCGCCCCGCCACAAGCGAAAGCGTGAAGTGCGCCCCGACGGCGAACCCTTTTTCTGCGAGCTTGATCGCCGGTTGCAGGGCGTCGGACAGGCTGATCGTCCCCCACTCTTGAAGCGCCCGGCTGAGTCCAGCGACCGTTCCCGGGATGGCGATCGACCTGTAGCCCTCCGACAGCGCGTTGCCTTTGACCTTCGGCCAGGCGAATCGGCGGGAGTACCGGGACGATCCGGTGTCCATGCCCTCCATGCCGCCTTCCAGTGGGAATTCGTCCGTCGTGGCGGCGCCGGGAGCCTGCATGCCGTAGTCGATCGCCCCTCCTCCGCCCGCCGCCATATGAACCGTCATCAAGCCGCCCCCGCCGATACCGTTCATGAGCGGCTGAAGGACGCCCATCGCAAAGGCCGTCGTAATCGCTGCATCCACCGCGTTGCCGCCGCGCTGGAGGACTTCAAGCCCGGCCTCCGCGCCCAGCGGGTGCTGCGCCACGACCATGCCCCGGCGGGTGCGGATCTCTTCCTGGGCGAGTATCGGGCGGCTCGTGTACATCGAATGCTCCGGATAATGCGACTGGCGCTGGATGAGATCGCCGGGGTCCGTGCCTCCGGCCGCCGGATTCTACGACCGCCGGGCCAGGACCGACGCCGGGGGCGGGCAGATTCCGGGGACGCTCCGGTCCGGCGCACGGGCTGTGCGGGGGCGACCGATAATCCTGCTCATGCCGGCGGCGGCGGCGATATCTGGAGCGTCTTCCGAGGCGTTTGACCGGGTCTGACCGGCGCACCTTCTCGGGCAGGTGGATGCCGCGCTTGCCGGCCTCGATCCATCGGTCCGCGCCAACGTGCTGTCGATGCACTCCCGGGCTACCAGCGCTATAGCAACCGTCCTGTCGATACGATTCGGGCCTGTCGCCGGCGCGATAGAGCTGTTGCCGGGCGTGGGTTTGCCGGCGAATGCCAGCCGCCGTGATGCCGATTCCTCACAAAATCCACCGGCCGGCCCATGAGGCATGTGACTCCTTCCCGGTAAAAGCGGGTGTACAGTAGCGCCGCACCGCCGGATAGCCGTTGAACAGGAGCGCTCGCCGAATGAAAATCACCGGGATAGATACTTTCGCCGTTGACGGAGGGGCACGGCCCTGGCACTTCGTCGCAATACGGACGGACGAAGGGGTCACCGGCTACAGCGAGTTTGGCGAAGGTGGGGTCACACACGGCGTTCGCGGCCTCGTCCGCGATATGAGCTCCTGGCTGATCGGCAAGGACCCGACGCCGGTTGAGCGGCTCTACTTCGATCTCTACCGCGCCTACCGGGGCACGCCGTATGGCGTCACCGCGTGGGCCATCGCCGGGATCGAGCTTGCATTGTGGGACCTGAAGGGCAAGGCGCTCGGGCTGCCGGTGCACCGGGTCGTTGGCGGTCCGTTCCGGGAGAAGCAGCGGGTCTACTGGTCACACCTCGGGACCTACCGGGCGCGTAACCACAAGCTCTGGGGCGCAAAGCCGCTACGTACCTGGGATGATGTCGCTGACTGCGCCCGCGAGGCTGTGGACAGGGGCTACACGGCGTTCAAGACCAACATCCTGTTCCCCGGAGACCCGTCGTCTGCCATCACGCAGGGGCGGGACGGCGTGACCCACGACCAGCTTGCAGAGGCTGATCTTGTGAACCAGGCGGTCAAGCAGATCTCCGTCATGCGGGATGCCGTCGGTCCGGACATCGATATCTGCCTGGACATTAACTACAACTTCAAGACCGAGGGCGCGATTAGGATCGCCCGCGCCCTGGAGCCGTTCAACCTCTACTGGCTTGAGATCGACAACCAGGACCCCGAGGCCCTGTTGCAGCTCAAGATGTCCACTCGCACGTCCATAACTTCGGGTGAGCAACTGGTCACCATGCGGCAGTACCAGCCGTTCTTTGAGCTGCGTGCAATGGACACCGTCAAGGTGGACGTCCAGTGGCAGGGGTTCTCCAACGCCAGGAAGGTCGCAGACCTTGCCGAGACCTACGAGCTCAATATCGCCCCGCACAACTACAACTCCCACCTGTCCACCTTCCAGAGCCTGAACCTGACGGCGTCAGTCTCAAACGTCCGGATCATGGAGTCAGACCCGGACGCCATCCCCTGGAAGGACGATCTTGTCACGGTCATCCCGGAGGTGAAAAACAGCTACATGGATATCCCCACGGGCCCGGGTTGGGGGACGGAACTTAACGAGGACGTGGCAAAACAGCACGCGTGGAACAAGTGAGGCGATATCTGACATGCTGACCGTGTGACGAGATAGCGGCCTGCTTCCCCCTCACCCGGGTCACGAGCAGGTCGTGACCCGACCTCTCCCGCGGTGGGGAGAGGTGATAGAGAAGCGAACGACACTGCTCCCTACTCCTCGGCGCGAGGCGTGGACCGGGGCGCAGCGATAGAGAAACGAACAACGTTGCTCCCTCCCCCGGCGCGAGGCGAGGACCGGGGCGCAGCGATCGCAAAGCCAACGACACTGCTCC
>JADFRU010000311.1:0-2873 GCA_022561115.1 Chloroflexota bacterium
GGCTTATCGAAGAGGGCAGGGGCGCCGAGTTCAGGTTCTTCGCCAGTGGCCCGGTCAAACGAGAGTACGTAGCGCTCTCGGAATCGACCGTTGCCGATGAAGAATTATTTCGGGAGTTGATCGAGCTGGGTATTAACTATGCGCCCGGCGCGCCCGGCCCGAAGGGTGCCGCAGATAAGTAAGGACGCACCGCACGTCAGGCCCTAGAAGTCCCGGTCGTCAGCCGACATCACCTCGCGCATTAAGAGGCGCGCCTTCTGGCTGGCGCGTATCTCGGCGTCCATCGCATCGGCGTCGCCCCACTTGTCCAGGATGCGCGCGAGCAACCGATCCCGGACATCTCGCAGCGCCGGGTCGTCCGCCCGGTTGTCGAACTCACCCGGGTCGGTTTCCAGGTCGTACAGCTCGAACTCGGGCGGTTGACCGTGACTGTACGACAGCTTGTACTTGCCGGAGCGGATCATGGCGCGCGGCCGGTCGGTGCCATGCGCCAGGTGCTCGACGAAGGCCTCGTCCTTCCACTCCTGCGCCTCGCCGCGTATCAGCGGCAGCAGGCTGTCTCCGTCCAGGTTCCAGTCGGCGGGCGACACCCCTGCAAGGTCGAGAATCGTGGCCGTGACGTCCACATTGGAAGTGACGCCGCCGATACGCCTGCCCTCCGGCAGACGGCCCGGCCACGAGATCTGTAGCGGCACGCGGGCCGACTGCTCGTAGAAGCACATCTTCCGCCACAACCCGTGCTCGCCAAGCATCTCGCCGTGGTCCGACGTGTGGATTATGACGGTGTTGTCCGCCAGCCCCTGCTCCTCCAGCGTGTCCATAAGTCGCCCGATCCGACCATCTAACTGGTCGATCATCCCGTAGTAGGCGGCGCGGGCGCGCATTACCTGGTCATCGGTGTACGGGCCAGCCAGACCGAACATCTGGCGCAGCCGGACCGCCGCTACGGGCAGGTTTTCCAGGTGACCCGGCGGGTTGTTCGGCATGTCAACCCGGTCCGGGTAGTACTTCGAGAAGTACGGCTCCGGGACGGCGAACGGGAAGTGCGGGGCGATAAACCCCACGCACAGCGCAAACGGCTTCTCCCGGCGCTTCGGGTCGCGCAGGTAGGCGTGCGCGGCGTCCTCAAACGTCTGGTCGTCCTTGATGACCTCGCTCGTCCCGGCCCGGGCGTTGATCACTTCCGGCCACGGCTCGCCCGCCCGCGGGAACTGCTCGGCGAGGTCGTCGCCGGACGGCGGGTCGGCGGACGGCCCCGGCGTCTCGTCCCCGTTCTCGTCCCAGGTAAACACCGGATGCGCGTTGGCGGCGTGCGGGTCGTGTGCGATCTGCTCATCGAATCCGTGGAGCGCGTGCCGCCCGAGCATGTGCATCTTGCCGTCAAGAGCGGTGTCATAACCGCGCGATCGCAATAAGTAGGGCCAGGTCAACTCGCCCTGGTAGAGCGGCGTGGCGTTGTCCCAGCCGCGGATGGTGCTGACGAACTTGCCGGTCATGAACGACAGCCGGGACGGGACGCATAAAGGCGAGTTGGAGTAGTGTGCGTCAAACGTCGTTCCCTGCGCCGCGAGCCGGTCCATGTTGGGGGTGTCGACCAGCGGATGCCCGTAGGTTGAACTGAACATCGGCCCGTGCTCATCAGACATGATGATCAGGAAATTAGGGGTGTCGGTGGGCGGCATGGATTGCTCCGGCACTGGTGTGTGAGGAGCGCACTGTATCAGGAGGGCGGATGACGCCGGGCCGGGCGCCGACCTGGCGCGCCCCGGCGGTTTTACGCCAATTTACGACCCGATATGCATCGGCGGCTTGAAGCCGGTGGACGAGGTGTAACGATGGCGACGACATACGAGCGGGTTTACGCGGACGAGGACGGGGAGAGCCACTTCGAGACGGTCGAGGTGTCGTTCCAGGAGGTGGATTACGCGCCTCCGGCCGATCCGATGTTCGTGTCGGACCTTGAAGACGCAACCCGGTTCGGGTTTCTCACGGCGCCGCCGGGGCCGCTCGGAGAATGGCACCCGACACCCGTGGCGCAGTACATGATCGTGGTGTCGGGCGAGTTTGAGGTCACGGTGAGCGATGGTGAGAAGCGCCGGTTCACCGCCGGACAGATCGGTTTGCTGGCGGATCAAACCGGCAAGGGGCATTACACCGAGATAGTTTCAGAAGAGCCAGGGGTGGTGGCGGTGGTGCACCTGCCGGATTAGGGTGTTGTGAGTTGATCATGACGATCATCGCTGATGCTGTTGTCCCAGACTTGGAATGAACGTATGAAGTGTCCATGGTGTTATCACCCAGTACTCCACCAGAGGTGTAGTACTTAAATTATGAACGGCCCTCCTGTGGGAGAGGTTTGAGGTGAGGGAGGACAAAGGTCTGCGCAACCAGGGGTGTCCTCAGGTCCGGTTCTTCTCGCGTACACGACGTAAGGCGCCGCTTTGCCCCTTCTCCCCCTGCGGGAGAAGGCCGGGATGAGGGGTCAAAACGCAGGCCCGGCGGGCCTGCCGATCACAGCTACTCTGGCCGCCTCGGAACCAGGAAACGGCGGCGCAGGCTGAGGATCTGCTCGCCTCGCTGGTTGTGCGCCGTTGTCTCGGCGTACACGACGCCGCGGTCCGGCTTTGAGCGTGACGGCGTGACCTCAAGAATCTCCGACTCGGCGTAGATCGTGTCTCCGGCGAAGACCGGGCCATCGTGCTTCACGGTCTCGTACTCAAGGTTGGCGATAGCCTTGCCGGAAAGCGCACGCACGGTCATGCCAACGACCAGCGAGAACACCAGCGTCCCGACCACGAGCGGCTTCCCGTACACGCCGTCCTTGTTGTACTTGTGTTCGATGTGCAGCGGGTGATGGTTCATCGTCAGGAGGC
>JADFRU010000312.1:0-2874 GCA_022561115.1 Chloroflexota bacterium
AAGAGTTCGAGAAACCTTCGGGCGAGATCATTCTGATAGCGTACACAGACCCTGACACTGCGCTGCCGGGGGTGTTTGTTGATTCCACCAGATGGATCGGCGGCATGATTGTTCGAGATTATGTCCTCGCGTTACAGGCGCTCGGGGTCCTCCTGCTGGCGGCGATAATCGGCGCCATTGCACTTGTAAGAGAGCCGGCGGCGGAATGACTCTGGAAAACGTTCTGCTCGTCTCCGCAATCCTGTTCGCTATAGGGATGTACGGCGCTTTAACCCGTCGCAACGCCATCGTCCTGTTGATGTCGATCGAGTTGATGTTCAACGCCGTCAACATCGCGGCGGTCGGGTTCTCCCGGTTCACGGTCCCCGCCACGCTAACCGGGGACCCGATTGAAGTTACGGCGGACGCCGTGCAGACGGCGCTGTCTGGACACGTTTTCGCCCTATTCATCATTGCCGCCGCCGCCGCCGAGGTCGCCCTTGGCCTGGCGCTGGTGATCGCCATATACCGTCAACGTGAGACAACCGATGTGAGTGAGCTGGACACGATGCGCGGCTAGGGCCTCACAGGCTGGCGGCAATGCAAACAACAACATCAAAAATGCCATTGACAGCACGAAACCCGGGATTCATAGAAAGCACGGCGAACACGACTAGTGTGGGTTGAGTACAAAAAAACGGCGAATCTGCTGACCGCCGAAATGTGGAAGAACCTCCTTGAGGGAGAAGGCCTGCCGGCCAAGATCCTGCCGGAGGGTGACATCCTGGACTGGGGCGAGCGCGTCCCTTTCAGGGTGTTTGTTCCGCTGAACCGCGAGCACGTCGCTGACGAGATTCTGAGGAAGCTGTAAAGCGTGGAAATCTCAGAACTCGCCGTCTGGTTGATCGTCCTCATCCCCCTGGGGTCGTTTGTCATTAACGGCCTCGTAATCCGGCCGTTCTTCCCGCAGTACGAGCGGTTGGCCGGCTGGCTGACGATCCTGTCCCTGGCGGTGGCGTTCGGGCTGTCGATCTGGGCCTTCACGTCCGTCAACTCGGCAAACGGGCCGATCGAGTTCGGGACGCATGAGTGGGTGGAAGTCGGCGGGCTGACGCTGAGCATCGGCATCCTGCTTGACCCCCTCACCTCGATCATGTTGATCGTGGTCAGCGGCGTCAGCCTGATGGTCCAGATCTACTCACAGAGCTATATGAAGGGCGACCCGAGTTACATCCGCTACTACGCCTTCATGTCGCTTTTCACGGCGTCAATGCTGGGACTCGTCACGGCCCGAAACATCATTCAGTTGTACGTGTTCTGGGAGCTGGTTGGGGTTTCTTCTTACCTGCTGATCGGCTTCTGGTTCACGAAGCCTTCGGCCGCCGCCGCCGCCAAGAAGGCGTTCATCGTGACCCGCCTGGGCGACTTCGGGTTTCTGATCGCCATACTTGCCCTGTTCTCCGAGGGGAACGAGATGCTGGACATCCCGACCCTGTACGTCATGGTCGGAACGATCGGCACGACGGCCGTTAGCCTGATAGCGCTCGGTATATTCGCCGGCGCCGTCGGCAAGTCTGCCCAGTTCCCACTCCACACATGGCTGCCGGACGCCATGGAAGGCCCGACGCCGGTAAGCGCCCTGATCCACTCCGCCACGATGGTGACGGCGGGCGTGTTCCTGGTGGCCCGGTTCTTCCCGGTCTTCGAGGCCGCCGATTACACGATGGAATTCGTGGCATTGATCGGCGCGTTCACCGCCGTGTTCGCCGCATCGATGGGACTCGTGGCCCACGATATAAAGCGCGTGCTGGCGTACTCCACCATCAGCCAGCTTGGCTACATGATGCTGATCCTGGGGCTTGGCGGTTACGTGGCTGCCATCTTCCACCTGTTCACGCACGCCTTCTTCAAAGCCCTGCTTTTCCTCGGCTCCGGCTCGGTCAATCACGCCACCGGCACCTTTGACATGCGATACATGGGCGGCCTGAGGAAGGTTATGCCGTGGACCTTCACGCTTATGGTCATCGGCAGCCTGTCGCTCGCCGGGATATTTCCGCTGGCCGGATTCTGGTCCAAGGACGAGATCCTGGCCCATGCTGCCGAGGTCAACTTTTCGATCGGATGGATCGCCCTCGCGGCCGGGGTCGTGGCCGCGTTTATGACAGCGTTCTACATGTTCCGCGTCATATGGATGACGTTTGGCGGGGAGTACCGCGGCGGCGGTGAGGCAGAGGCCGCGGCGATCAGGGCTGAAGGTGGAGAACCGCCGGAAGTTCATGGCCACCCGCACCTCGGTGAGTCGCCCTGGATGATGCTTGCACCCATGCTCGTCCTGGCGGTACTTGCGATCGGAGCCGGATTCCTGGCTAACCCGCCGGTAGATCTCGGCGTGATCGACAAGCATGAGTTCGGGCATTTCATGACCCAGAACGAGACCGTCTTCGTCGACGAACACGCGGTCGAAGAGGCGGGCGCGTCGCCGACGTTCAACTGGAACGTCGCAATCCTCTCGTCTACGGTGGCAATTCTCGGAATCTACCTCGCCTACCTGATGTACGGCAGCAAGAAAGTTTCCCCGGACGATATGGCGACCCGAGTGCGACCGGCGTACACGTTGTTGTACCGCAAGTACTACATGGATGAACTTTACGAGCAGTGGATCGTGCGGAGGATTTTCTACGGCGGGATCGTGCGCGCCACGGACTGGTTTGATCGAAGCGTGATAGACGCCACCAACGTCAAAATGGGGGTGTGGACAGGCTGGTTCGGTAAGGGGCTCGGCTACATCCAGAACGGGCAGATGCAGGTTGCCGGACTGGCGATTTCGTTCGGCGTTGTGGTCTCTATTGCTGCATTCCTGGTCTGGGGGGGCTAATCGATGACCCTCCAGATCAC
>JADFRU010000313.1:0-2855 GCA_022561115.1 Chloroflexota bacterium
TCCCGGAACGACGCGTGGTCGCTGGACGAGCCCGCCGGTTCGCGGCTGCGCAGGGCCGGTATCCCGATCTCGGACGCGACCTCCAGCGCCCGGTCTACCAGCCGGAACTGGCCGCCGATCTCAAGCCCTCCCGCTCCCAGCGCGTCGTAGTTGAACATCGCGACGATACGCGATCGCTCCACATCGTCCATGGAGGCCACGTAAGCGGCGCTGCCGAGAAGGCCGAGCTCCTCCGATCCGAAGCCGATCACCCGGAGTTCGAACGGCAACTCCATATCCGCCAGCTCCTCTGCGATCACCAGGAAGGTAGCGGTCCCTGATGCGTTGTCGCCGGCGCCCGGGGTATCTGGAACGGAATCAATGTGCCCGCCAATGATGACGATGGGGCGTTCATCGCCATCTCCCGGCCGGAACGCCACGACGTTTCGACTGGGCCGTTCTTCCGTGACAAGGCGCAACCGCACGTTCACCTGTTCATTCTCAAGCGTCGTGACCAGCGCCTCGCCGTCCGCCCGGGAGATAGTTACGGCCGGCCGGTCAAACTCCAGGTGGAACTCGTCTCCGAGGGTGCCGTCAAAGATACCGGCGGCGTTGTTGAACACCACCATCCCGTCTGCCCCCGCGCCGAAAACCGTTTCCGCCTTGGAACTGAAGGGGATGACGCCGCGTTTGACCAGCGCCACCGTCCCGGCCAGTGAAAAATCCGGGAGGTCCTCCTCTCTCCCCAGTCCCACAAACACCAGCGGGCCGGTCACGTCCCCTTCGCCGGACCCGGCAAAGATATTGGTCCTGACCGAGCGTGATCCCGCGCCGGTAACCTCCAGATGCTCGCCGCGCCGTGGCCGGGAGACCGCCGTGAACTGCTGGAACTGGATTACATAGCCGTACGACTTGAGCTGATCGGCCACGTATCCTGCGGCCGCCAGCTCGCCATCGGTCCCGGAAATCCGCGGCGGCAACCCTTCGGCCAGCACGCGCACATGAGCCAGCGCGCGTTCCGCCAGCTCTTCGACCGATGGGGAAGTAAGCTCGGGAATAACCGGGGACGGTCCGGAATCCGGCGTCGCGGTCGGATCAGGGTCCGGTTGTTCACCGACTCCCGGCGGGCCGTCTCCCGCGGAGATACCGGAACCGCACGCGATCGCCGTGATCGCAACCAGCAACAGGGCTGTGGTCAGGAACCAGCGAGGGATAGTGGACGGAAACCGGGCAGGGGAGGGCATTGATGTTGAGATCACGGAAGTGCGTGTTGTTACGTTATGTAAGGAATGGGGCACGCTAGCCAGTACGCATCGCTGCGCCGTTTATATGTCCGTTCCGGACGGAACCCGGGATACCAGGACCCGTCAGGACCCGTTCTTGATGAAGTCCGCCACGCGCTCCCCGATCATGATGATCGTGGCGTTGGTGTTTGCGCGAATGCAATCCGGCATTACCGATCCGTCCGCCACTCGCAGGCCGTCGATCCCCTTCACGCGGCAAAACTGGTCAAGCACGGCCATCGCGTCAGAGTCCGGGCCCATCTTTGCCGTGCCGGATATGTGATGCATCGTCTGCACGTTACGCATCAGCCATGCGTCCAGCGCTTCATCTGGTTCCAGGTCTCCGCGGGCCGGGCTTAATAGCTCTCCGATGATCGAGGCGAACGACCTGTGCTCCGCGAGTCGCAGATTCAGCCGCACACCGTCACGCAACCGGCGCACGTCGGAAGGATGATCCAGGTAGTTGTAGTTGAGTGACGGCTGCACCGCAACGTCCGCCGATGTGATGCGCAGTTCGCCCGACGAGCGTGCCATGTACAGCCCGGCGGTCATGACTATCAGCCGGTCCGGGGAGTTCCATCGCATTACCGTAATCATGTCGTTACGCAGGTCCGACCCCTCCGCCGTGTAACGAAGCGCCACCTTCTGGGGGCCGACGTCTTTGTCCGGCATCGGGAAGTCCTCATTTGCCCGCCAGCGCACGTGAACGGCCGGGTGGTCTCGCAGGTTCTGCCCGACGCCCGGCGCTTCAACGATCACCGGGATTCCGACCGCCCGGAGATCGTCAGCGGGACCGATGCCGGAGAGCATGAGCAACTGTGGGCTGGCGATCGGTCCGGCGGACAGGATTATCTCGTCTCCGTGAACGGTGAAGGTTTCGCCCGCTGACCTGACCACCACCCCGGTTGCTCTGTGACCCTCGATAACGAGCTTCTGCGCCGTGCAGTCAGCCCTGATGGTCAGGTTGAGCCGGTGCCGCGCCTGCGACAGGTAGCCGATGCTGGTGCTCCACCGGATGTCGTTCGGGTTGTTCAGCGGCAGCGGGCCTATGCCGGTCGAGTCCGGGTGATTGTGGTCCGGGCTGTCCGGGAATCCCGCCGCCCGGCAAGCATCGTAAAAAGCCGCCTGGTCGTCCATCAGTTCATCCGGCTTGAAGCGCCGGACGATGATCGGCCCTTCTGTCCCGTGGTAGTCGCCGGCGTAGTCGGTATCCGTCTCAAGTTTGCGGAAGTACGGGAACACCTTCTCGTATCCCCACTGGTCATTTCCCCGGGAGGCCCAGTCGTCAAAATCCTCCGGCAGGCCGCGCAGAAATACCGACCCGTTGATGGCGCTGGTGCCGCCGGTCACCTTCCCGCGCGGAACGGGCATCGGGCCGGCGACAGAGGTGGAAGTGCCGACGAATCCCCAGTCATGCTCCCCGCCAACGGCCAGGTCCGTTCCCGTGCCGTGGTTGAACTTGAGATCGGAAGGCAAGGTGTCGATGTCGGGGTAGTCGGGCCCGGCTTCAAGCAGCAACACGCTGCGCCCCGGGTCTTCCGAGAGCCTGGCCGCAAGGGCAGCCCCGCCGGAACCTGCGCCGATAACTATCGC
>JADFRU010000020.1:0-11189 GCA_022561115.1 Chloroflexota bacterium
ATACCCGGGACACCTGTGTCAGTACCACCCCCTGTGAGTGGCAGGGGTGGTAGTTGCGCCGCCCACACCGGCGCATCGGAACGCCTTTCTGGCGCCCGGAAACCCACGCGGCCGGTATCGGGCTAGAGAAGCGCCGGCTTCGCCCCGGGCCCTTGAGGGTCTTTGCGCACGCGGCTCAACCCACCGCTGCGCGCTCGTACTTCCGGCGTCTACCCGGCCCGTCAGTGGTCATGGGTGTGCCCATCGCCGTGATCGTGACCATGTTCATGCGATTTCCCGCCGGAGTGAGTTTCCTCGTAGAGACCTCCGTCCGGCGTCACCTCAACCTGCATGATCTCCTCGGTAAATATCACCTCGCCGGAAAAGATCCGCCGGACATCCCCGATTCCCTTTTCCATCGCCCCGTGCTGCGACAGGTGCGGGCCGATATGCGCCAGCAGCAGCTTCTTGACGCCAGCAGCAGCAGCCATCTCCGCAGCGCCGACCGTCCCGCACTGGCCCGGTCCTTCGCCATCAGCGTTCATGGCATCCTGGTCATCCCAGCACATGCACACGAGCGCGTCGGCGCCCTTCGCCAGGTCGATGACTGACTGGCAGGGCTGCGTGTCCCCGGTGAACACAACCGAGCCACTCGTCGTGTCCATGCGATAAGCGAGCGAGTCCAGGTAGGGCTGCACGTGCTCCGCATTAGCCGCCGTAACCTCCCATTTTTTAGCGGTATGCACCGTCCCCACGCCCACGTCCCGGGCATCCACACTCGGCGGTTTCCGCGGCAACTTCCCGCCGCGGTTCACAAACACCTGCTGGCTGAGCGGGTGATGTATACGCGCCTTCCAGTCGTGAGTAAAAGCACCGTTCGGCCCGATCAACTTGTCGGTAATGGACTCGGTCAGGGTAGGGCCGAAAACTTTCAAATCATTCTCTTTGCCTATGCTCTGGTCCCACCGGCAGAGGAGAAAGCACGGGTAATCAACATCGTGGTCAAAATGGTGGTGAGTGAAGAAAAGATGGTCGATCTGCGTTGGGAACAGGCCAGCCTGGACCATCTTATGCGTGGCGGCCGGGCCACAATCGAACATCACGAATTCACCGTCAACCTCAACGACATAGGCCGTGCCAAAACGGGTCGGGGTGGGCGTGGGAGTGCCGGCTCCCAGTATGTGAATACGAGGCATCTTGTCTCCTTGTTGAGCCGATGGTCTGGTTCGATCAAACTCTCCGGCCTCGCCGGTCCGGGATACCGGCAAGTGTGCCTCAGCCCGGGTTCTGGCGGTATCCCCGGCATGGATCCGCTCGGCCCGCCGTTCATGGAAACGGTGCAGAAAACACGTCCATGTGAACGTGTAGATGTGTGCCTGCCCGCAGGAGATCAATGGGAATGTACTAGGAGGGTATTCGACGGCATACAGACCCGCAGCACTGGAGTGAACCCCGTGTCTGGCGTCCAGCCGGGTATCTAAGTTGGTTAGTACGCAACAGCGGGTTGACCCGGCCCTGACCGAGGCGCCTGCCTTAATTGAACGGCGGACAAAAGTTTGTCACGACCATGGTCGCCGGGTGGGCGGCCAGGTCACCTTTAGCGGGGTGTATTAGATGTTCAAGAAATCGCGAAACCCGGCAAACGGCCAGCGAGGTATTACGGGCCTCGAGACTGCGATCATCCTGATCGCGTTCGTCGTTGTAGCTTCGGTGTTCGCATTCACGGTCCTCTCGACAGGAATCTTCTCCTCCGAGAGAAGCAAGGAAACCGTATACGCCGGCCTGAATGAAGTCCGCAGCTCGCTTGAGCCGCGGGGCAGCGTCATCGCCTATAAAGGCCTTCTCACGGACGGCACGACGGAAACCATCTACAAGGTGGTGTTCATCGTCTCCAACGCCGTCAAGGGTGAGCCGGTTAACCTGACCCCGCCGTACACGGTGGACGGTTCCGGCGACGACCCTGACATCGTAGCTGGCGCAAAGTACAGGACGGTCATCTCGTACTCTGACTCCAACCAGTTCCTGAACGATCTTCCATGGACGGTTGCGTTCCCCGGTTTCGACAACGGCGACAACCTCCTGGATGCCGGCGAGAAGGCCGAGATCACGGTATGGCTCGCTGACCGGGTGACCGGTGTGACGAACGCCACCGACTCCGGTGGTATCGATCTCATGGACGGTTCCAGCGGTGACGGCGGTGACGGTGGGTTCACGGCCACGTCCACGGTCCCGGGTGTCAACGACAGGTGGACCCTTGAGGTGAAGCCTGAGACCGGGGCCACGCTCAACATTGAGCGCACCCTGCCGGGCCGGCTCCACACCATCATGGACCTGAGGTAGCGGGCACGGAATCTCAGGTATAAGCCCTTAATAAGCAGGGGCGGTTCCCGGGACAGATATCCCGGGAACCGCCCCTGCTTTTCCAGAACGCTCCGGTGTAATCCGGTCTCGCGTGAACCTGGGTGCATGCCCTCAGCGCAGAGTCCGTGTTTGTTCCAGGGCGACGACCTGCAACAGGCGTCCCCGTGGATTGGAGTCCTCCCGGTTTCTCACAATCACGGGTAGCAATACCGTTCGACATGGGAACGAAAACACCGGCAAGGAAACGCAGG
Organism: Chloroflexota bacterium; assembly: GCA_022561115.1. Taxonomy (GTDB): domain Bacteria; phylum Chloroflexota; class Dehalococcoidia; order Lucifugimonadales; family Lucifugimonadaceae. The sequence goes on from JADFRU010000020.1 coordinate 2,592, forward strand.
AAAACTGATCCCGGCCCACGCCATGTTTCCGGGCCACGAGACGGATTCAGCGGGCCTTGCCACGGCGGGAAATTTGAACACATCGCATGAGACGGCCGGACGGCCGGCCGGCGACTGATAAGAGGACGGAATGGATGTTTGAGCCTGGACAGGGCGAGGAACGCAACCAGCGCGGGATAACTGGCCTGGAAACGGCCATCATCCTGATAGCGTTCGTCGTTGTCGCGTCGGTATTCGCCTTCACGGTATTGTCCACCGGCATCTTCTCGTCTGAGAGAAGCAAGGAAACTATCCACGCCGGTCTGCAGGAAGCACGTAGCACGCTTGAGCCGCGCGGCAGCGTGACCGCTTTCATGGGTCGATACGGAGCAGGGTCTTCGACTGAGACGATTTTCAAGGTCAGCATGGTGATCGCACAGGCGGTGAGTGGCGAATCGATCGACCTTACCCCGCCATACTCGGCAGACGGCTCCTCGACGGACCCGGAGATCGTTTCCGGAGCCCAGTACAAGACGGTCGTCACTTTCTTCGACAAAAATCAGCACCTGTCTGACGTCCCGTGGTCGATCGCCTGGCTGGGCTACAGCAACGGGGACAATATCCTGGACCCTGGCGAAAAAGCCGAAATCACGATGTGGCTGTTCGATCGCCTGAACGGCGTCTCCGACACGAACAGCGATAACTCCATTGGCCTGATGGACGGGTCCGGCGGCGGCGGCGGCGCCGGCGGCATGGCGGCAACGTCCACAGCCCTCGGCGTGAACGACAGGTTCACGGTTGAGATTCAACCACCTGCCGGGGCGGTACTCACAATCGAGAGGACCTTGCCCGGCCGGATCACACGGGTGACTGACCTGAGGTAACCGGGCGGGCGCTACGTCTAACTTAGGAAACATGAAGGCGGCGGGACGCTCTGAGATAAGGAGCTCCGCCGCCTTTGCGCGCAAGCGTCCGAACACACGCGCCGGTCTGACGGGTTTCTGGCATGGCCCGAATGAGGCCTTCATGCGGCGCAAACCGCGCGGGGCCAGCCGGGGTGGGTAACAGAACACAGGCCAGATCGTTCGCAGACTGATCGGTCGTGCCTATACTGGCAGTCCTACCTGCTTTCTTTCCGGCTTTCCGGTCATCCGGAATATTCATCTGGACAAATATGAACCACTCGCCCACGATCATCTATACATGGACCGACGAGGCTCCGGCGCTGGCCACACACGCGCTTCTGCCAGTTATACGTGCGTTCGCAGGAGCCGCCGGTGTGACGGTGGAGACCCGTGATATCTCACTCGCCCACCGGATTCTGGCCCAGTTCCCCGATGTGCTGAAAGACGGGCAAGAGTTCCCCGACGATCTGGCCGAGTTGGGCCGTATGACGGAAACCCCGGAAGCGAACATCATCAAGCTCCCCAACATCAGCGCCTCCGTTCCACAGATGAAGGCGTGCATACAGGAATTGCAGGCCAGGGGGTACGGACTCCCGGACTACCCGGAGGGCCCGGGCGACGAGAAAGAGGCGCAGACGAAGGCTCGTTACGATCAAGCGATCGGAAGCGCCGTGAACCCCGTGCTGCGGGAAGGCAACTCGGACCGGCGCGCACCGAAGGCGGTAAAGGACTTTGCCCGCGCAAACCCGCCGCGAATGAGCGCCTGGCCCGATGATTCCCGGACTCACGTGTCGGCGATGAATGCCGATGATTTCCAGCACAACGAAAAGTCCGTCACTCTCCAGGCGGCGACGACCGTGAATATCGAGCACGTCGCTGCCGATGGCGCGGTAACGATGCTCAAAGAGTCACTTCCGCTCATGGCCGGTGAAGTGCTTGACGCCACCTTCATGAGCAAGCGAGCGCTGGTCGAATTCTTTCGTGAGCAGGTGCAGGATGCGAAGAAGCAGAACGTACTGTTCTCCCTCCACCTCAAAGCCACGATGATGAAGGTGTCAGACCCGATTATTTTTGGACACGGCGTCCGTACCTTCTTTGAAAAGGTGTTTTTGAATCACTCAGCCACGCTCGATGCGCTGGGAGTCGATGCGAACAACGGACTTGGCGACCTCCTCGCCAAGATTTCAGATCTGCCGGAGGATCAACGCTCATCGATAGAGAGCGATATCCAGGCCGCTTACGATGAGGGTCCGGCCATCGCGATGGTGGACTCGGACCGTGGCATCACGAATCTGCACGTGCCAAGCGACGTGATAGTCGATGCCTCCATCCCACCCCTGATCCGTGATTCCGGAAGAATGTGGAACGCGCAGGGTGAGCTGCAGGACACGAAAGCGATCATCCCTGACTCAACATACGCCGGGATCTACGACACCATAATCAGGGACGTCCAACAGAACGGCCAACTCGATCCCACGACCATGGGCAGCGTGCCTAACGTGGGGCTGATGGCGCAGAAAGCGGAGGAATACGGCTCTCACGACAAGACCTTCGAAGCCCGCGCCGATGGGGTCATCCGCATCGTCAACGCTGACGGCGACACGCTGATCCAGCACACGGTAGAAGCCGGAGACATCTGGCGCGCGTGTCAGACGAAGGACATTCCGGTACGCAACTGGGTTGAGTTGGCGGTCAGGCGCGCACGCGCTAGCGGCACCCCCACCGTCTTCTGGCTGGACAGCGCCCGCGCTCACGATGCAGAAATGATTCTCAAGGTCGAGAAGTATCTCGCTGATCAGGACACGGACGGGCTTGATATACGGATCCTTCCGCCGGTTGAGGCTATGAAGTTCTCACTGGAACGCATCCGCAGGGGTGAAGACACGATCTCTGTGACCGGCAACGTTTTGCGTGACTACCTGACAGACCTGTTCCCGATCCTGGAACTCGGCACCAGCGCCCGTATGCTGTCCATCGTTCCCCTCTTGAACGGCGGCGGTCTCTTTGAGACCGGTGCGGGGGGCTCTGCGCCAAAGCATGTGCAACAGTTTCAGCAAGAGGGCCACCTGAGGTGGGACTCCATAGGTGAGTACATGGCGCTCGCCGCCTCGCTGCAACATCTTGCCGGGCAGTTCGACAGCCCGGGTGCGCGGGTTCTCGCTGACACCCTTGATGCGGCGACCGCCGATTACCTGTCAAATGCGCGGTTGCCTTCGAGAAAAGTGCACGAGTTGGACAGCCGCGGCAGCGTTTTTTACCTTGCGATGTACTGGGCGCAAGCCCTCCATAAACAGGACGGAGTCGCCGAACTGGCCGACCGGTTTGAATCTGTGGCCGCGTCCCTGGGCGAAAACGAGGAGACGATCCTGGCGGAACTCGAGGAAGCGCAGGGATCGCCGCAGGACCTTGGCGGGTACTACATGCTCGATGCTGAACTGGCAACCAGCGCAATGCGCCCCAGCAAGACGTTCAACAAGATCATCGACGGAATCTAGGAAACCGCTCCAGGCGGCAACCAGCGGGTCAGTGAACGCGAAAACGGGGCGGGATGTTTTCCCGCCCCGTTTGAATTACCGTCCGGAACGGGTTAATCCGTGTTCGCCGCCATTACGTCGATCAATTCCTGGACCGAGTCTGCGGACGCCTTCAACGCAGCGGCCTCCGAGTCCGTCAGGGCGATCTCGATGATCTCTTCAATCCCGCCGGCGCCCAGCTTCACCGGCACACCGACGTAGAGTCCGTTGATCCCGTATTCACCTTCGAGATAGGCGGCGCACGGCAGGATCTCTTTCCGGTCGCCGAGTATCGCCTCTACCATCTGCGTTGCAGCTGCGGAGGGGGCGTAATAGGCGGAGCCGGTCTTCAGGTAGTTGACGATCTCTGCCCCACCGTCCCGGGTCCGCTGAACGATCTCCTCAAGCCTGTCCGCATCGATCATCTCGGTAACCGGCTTGCCGCCGATAGTGGTCGTCCCGAGAAGGGGCACCATCGAGTCACCGTGGCCGCCAAGCACGTATGCCGAGACGTTGGTCACGGAGACGTTCAGCTCCTGCGCCAGGAATGTCCGGAACCGGGACGTGTCCAGGATTCCGGCCATGCCGACGACGCGTTCCTTCGGGAATCCGCTGATCTCGTAGGCCTTCTGGACCATGGCGTCCAGCGGGTTTGAAACGATGACCAGGATTGCGTCAGGGGAGTGCTTTACGATCTCCGTGACGACGGACGTCATGATCTTCATGTTGGTGAGCAGCAGGTCGTCCCGGCTCATGCCCGGGCGGCGTGCGATCCCCGCCGTAATCACCACGACGTCTGAACCGGCTGTCTCCTCGTAACCGTTAGTTCCGGTGACCGAGACATCGGCCCCTGAGACAGGGGTGCTCTCCGCCATATCCAGGGCCTTGCCCTGCGGCAGGCCTTCAACGACATCGACCAGCACCACGTCCGCAAGCGCTTTGTCTACGATTCTCTGTGCCGTGGTCGCGCCGACATTTCCGGCGCCTACAACCGTTACTTTTCTCCGCAACTCTCGTTATTCCTCTCGTCGGACTATGGGCGGCGGACCGTCGTCACCGCTCGTATCGTTTGTTCGGTTCCCGCCGGGCGGCTAAACCGCCGTACGGGTCCATCACAACGGGATGTTGCCGTGCTTCTTTGCCGGCATCGTGTCCGTCTTGTTCCGCAGCATCTTGAGCGCGGCGATGATCTTCGGCCTCGTATCGGCCGGGTCGATCACGTCATCAAGGTACCCGCGATTCGCCGCGACGTACGGGTTTGAGAATCGTTCTTGATAATCGGCGACGAGTTCGCGCCGCTTGGCCTCCGGATCGTCGGCGTCTGCGATCTCCCTGCGGCCGATCACGGCGACAGCGCCTTCTGCGCCCATCACGGCGATCTCTGCGGACGGCCAGGCGTAGTTGATATCGCCCCGGAGGTGCTTGCTGCTCATCACGATATACGCCCCGCCGTACGCTTTCCGGGTGACGACCGTGACCTTGGGGACCGTCGCTTCCACGTACGCGTAAAGCAGCTTCGCCCCGCGCCGGATGATCCCGGCGTGTTCCTGCGCCGTGCCCGGCATGAAACCCGGCGTGTCCACCAGCGTGACTATCGGGATGTTGAACGCGTCGCAAAAGCGGATGAAACGCGCCGCCTTCTCTGATGCGTTGATGTCCAGCACCCCGGCCGACTCCGCCGGCTCCTGGGCGACAATCCCGATCGACTGACCGTTCATGCGAGCGAACCCGACGAGGATGTTGCGCGCATACCTCGCCTGTACCTGGAAGAACTCACCGTCGTCCACGATCGGGCCGATCACGTCCAGCATCGTGTATGGCTGGTTCGGGTTGTCCGGGATCACCGTGACCAGTGATTGATCCCTGCGATCTGGATCGTCAGTTGACTCAGCGGCAGGCGGGCTATCGACGTTGTTCGACGGCAGATACGAGAGCAGTTTCCGGACAGACTGGAAACATTCCTCTTCGGTTTCGGACACGAAGTGGGCAACGCCGCTGATCTCCGCATGCGTCCGGGCCCCACCCAGCTCTTCAACGGTCACGTCTTCGCCGGTTACGGCCTTCACCACCTGTGGACCGGTGATGTACATCTGGGCGATTCCGTCAATCATGAAGATGAAATCAGTGATCGCAGGGGAATAGACCGCCCCGCCTGCGGTAGGTCCGGCGATGACCGTTATCTGCGGGATGACGCCGGACGACAGCACGTTGCGGGTGAAGATGTCGCCGTATCCGGCAAGCGAGGTAACGCCTTCCTGGATGCGCGCTCCGCCGGAGTCGTTAACGCCCACGATCGGCGCTCCAATGCGCATCGCGTGGTCCATGATCTTGGATATCTTTTGCCCGGCGACCTCGGACAACGACCCGCCAAGCACTGTGAAGTCCTGGGAGTACGCGCATACGGTCCGGCCGTCCACCTCGCCGTAGCCGGTGACCACGGAATCGCTGTCGAACCTCTGCCGGTCCAACCCGAGATCGCTCGCCCGATGGGTGACGAAAGTGTCGATCTCGGTGAAAGTGCCGGTATCGAAAAGCAGTTCGAGCCGCTCACGCGCAGTGAGCTTGCCTCGTTTCCGCTGGGCGTCTATCCGTTGCTGCCCGCCGCCAAGGTGGGCCTTCTCCCGCCGTTCCGCGAGCTCGGCGCGCTTGTCGCGCGTCTCCTCAACATCCGCGTTAACTGGAGTTTCTGGCGAACCGGTGTCGGTCGTATCAGTCGAGATTGCTCTATTCTCCGGGTCATTCCGGGGGGTTCGGTCGGCGCGATACGGGCCAGGTGCGCACCCGAGTACGCTCCGTAAAGGCCCCCGGACACGCGTAAAAAGCATCTCTCTACGGCGTGTCTGAGCGCGGTCTGGTTCCGAACGGCAATCGTAGCGCACGGCATCGGCCGTCGCAATCGCCCCAATCGGCCCGGAGGCGGATCAGGGGAGCGAGCGGTGGTAGCATCTCAGGGTGCGCAACCTCGTCCGAATGCCTCCCGAAGCTTCCAGGAGAACGCCGGTTCACATGATTGACCGGGACGGTTTGAGGGCCGGTGCCACGACGCTGTTGATAGGCCGTCGTGAGTTCATCTGGGGCTCGCGGACCTACGTCATGGGCGTTCTAAATGTCACCCCGGATTCCTTTTCGGGCGACGGCACGGGCGATGACCTTCAGCGCGCCGTGGAACAGGCCCTGCGCTTCCAGGACGAGGGCGCCGACATCATCGACATCGGCGGCGAATCCAGCCGGCCCCGATCCGTGTACAAAGATGCGCAGCCCGTTCCGGCATGTGAAGAGGCCGAAAGGGTCATTCCCGTGATCCAGGCCCTTGCCGGACGGATGGACCTGCCGATCAGCATCGATACCCAGAAAGCGTCCGTCGCCCGGCTCGCCGTCGAGGCCGGAGCGGCCATGGTGAACGACGTGTCGATGTTCCGGGCGGACCCGCAGATGGTTGCCGCCGTTGCGGACCTGGGCGTGCCGGTCGTGATCAGCCACACAAGGCCGAGCGCCGTTTACCCCGCCGGGGTGATCCATGAGGTTATCAAGGATCTTCTCTGCGCTGCGCAGGCGGTTGAATCCGCCGGTCTTCCGGCAACCCACGTGATCCTGGACCCGGGAATCGGGTTCCGAAAGACGGCGGCGGAGAGCATCGAGATGCAGCGCGGGTTATCAAAACTTGTCGCACGCGGCTACCCGGTGCTGATCGGCGCATCCCGTAAATCGTCGATCGGAGAGGTGCTCGGCCTACCCGCAGATCAACGTATGGAGGGCACCGCTGCGACGGTAGCGCTGGCTATCGAGCGCGGCGTTGATATCGTACGCGTGCATGACGTTAAGGAGATGGTCCGGGTCGCGCGGATGAGCGATGCGATTGTTCGCGGCTGGCCGCAACCGCCCGTTCCGGGTCGATGACGGCCCGTCTCACTACAGCCTACATAGGCCTCGGCTCCAACCTTGACTCAGTCAGCGGAGACCGGGCGCACAACCTCAAACTGGCCCTGGTGGCCCTTGAAAGATTGGGGCATTCCGGGGAGAGCGCTGGCGCCGTCGGGCCGGTGTCGTCCGTGTATGAGACCAGTCCCTGGGGCGTGAAGGACACTCAGCCAAGCTACCTGAATCAGGTTGTGTCGCTGAGGACGGAGCTGGACCCGGCCGGACTGGTCAGGGCGATGCTCCAGATCGAATCCGATCTCGGGCGTGAACGCGCCGAGCGTTACGGCCCGCGCATAATCGATCTCGACGTTCTCTTCTGGGCAGACGCCATCGTTGATGAGCCCGGGGTAACGGTCCCGCACCCGCGGCTGCACGAACGCGCCTTTGTCCTGGTTCCGCTGGCCGAGATCGCGCCGGACCTCGTGCACCCGGTTCTCGGCAAGACCATCGCCGCTCTTCTGAAAGACATTGGGAGTTCGGGCGTAAAACTGGCCGCCGCCAACGTTCAAGGCACGTCCCGGTAAGCCCATCTTCCTGCGGATGCGGAAAGGGTGAAGAACGCGCCATACCGCATGGCGGCTTCCCGGATGGCCGGTTCCTGGATGATCCCGTTAACCGGAGATCGCCGTCTCGAAGATCGCCCTGAGCAGCCCCACCAGGAGAAAAATGATGACCCCTCCGGCCAGCAGGGCGTTGTACCCGAACAACCATGACAACCGTTGCGTCAAACCCGACCGCGCCTCCTGGACGAACCCGACCCGCCGAAGACTCCACACCATGTAAAACATCCAGCCGGCGATCACGAGTTTCACGCTCAAAACGATGAAGTAGACCACCGACGCATCGTCGCCTGTGAGCCGCTCGAACATCATGATCAGCCCGGTCACCACGATCGTGATGATTGACGCGTCAACAAGATCGCGATAAGCGCCCGTGAATCGTTGGATCACCTGGCCGACCCCCTCGGGGTCAACGCGCTGAGCGGGCCGGACGACCAGCGCGAAGAACGCGCTCCCGCCGACCCATGCGACGGCGCCAAGGCCGTGCAACCAGCGCACAATCACGATAAACCCGTCGCCAAGGTCGCCGATCTCCCCGAGACCGATGGCCAACAGCATCCCCGGGGTAACTCCTGCGAGAATCCCTGTAACCGTCCCTGTAAGCATCAGGGGATTATCTCAGGCGGACGCTGAATTGCTGCAATCCCGTGATCCACAATTCCCGGCGTTCAATCGGGTAACGCCGGAGAACCCGACTGATACGAGCGGTCTACGAACCGGAGG
>JADFRU010000314.1:0-2848 GCA_022561115.1 Chloroflexota bacterium
CGTTGTCTCCGGGACCGGGGATTGAGGGCCTTATTTCGGAGGGCCTTGGCTCTTATTCAATCGGTGGCCGCCTGTCGGCCAGTCCGGCTGCGGTTTCGAATGCGGCCCCTGCGCGCAGCACTGTCACCTCGTCGAACGGCTTCCCGCTGATCATCATCCCGATCGGCATTCCGTCTTTCGTAAAGCCGCAGTTCAAGCTCAGCGACGGCTCACCCGTTGTATCGAACACCCCGGTGAATATCCCGAGCAGGTTGGTAGCCGGTGAAATGGTGTCGCCGTCCGGCCGCACTATGCACGCCTCGATACCTGGCGTCTGGATCGGCACGGTTGGCGTCACCAGCACGTCAACCTCCCGGGTCGCCTGCGCCATCTTCTCGTTGAACCATCGGCGTGCGCGCTGCGCCCGGATGTACTCAACCGCCGGGATCGTCGCCGCCGATTCCAGCCGCGCCAGGACCTCGATGCTGTACTGATCCCGGTACTTAACCATCCACTCCTCGTGGACCGACACAGACTCCGGCCGGTTCACGCCGAGATTGATCTTCCGGCCCTCGGACACCCACGGCATCGATATTTCCCGTATCGACGCCCCCTCGCGCTCCATCAGAGTGATCCCGGCCCGGACCGCCGCCTCGATCTCGGGGTCGATATCGTCGTAAAAATAATCAACCGGCACGCCGACCCGCAGGCCCTTGAACCCCTGTGCCAGCCCGGACGTGAAGTCAGGAACCGGCTGATTTGCAGACGCCGGGTCGCGCGGGTCGTGTCCGGCGAGGGCGTTCATCATGTGGGCGCAGTCGGCGACGGTGCGCGTCATTGGCCCCACGTGGTCACACGACCAGCTCAGGTCCAGCACGCCCGCACGACTGACCCGTCCGTAGGTTGGCTTTAGCCCGGCGAGCCCGGTCACAGCCGCGGGCATGCGTATCGAGCCGCCGGTATCGGACCCGAGCGCGCCCACGCACAGTCCCGCTGCCACGGCGGCCGCTGAACCCATGCTCGATCCGCAGCAGATGCGGTCCAGGTTCCAGGGGTTGTGCGATGCCCCGTAGTGGGGGTTCATGCCCGTGGCGCCCATCGCAAACTCGACCAGCGCCGCCTTGCCGATGATGATCGCCCCCGCTTCCCTGAGAAGGCGAGTCACCGTGGCGTCTGATGTGGCGACGTTGTCCTTGAGGATGGTCGACCCGGCAGTCGTCACCGTGCCGCTGACATCAATCAGGTCCTTCAGGGCGATGGTGATCCCGTGCAACGGGCCGCGGTAACGGCCGTCACGTATCTCGGATTCAGCCACACGGGCCTGCGCGAGCGCGCTCTCCGAGAACACCTCCAGGAAGGCGTTCAGGCTGGGTTCAAGCCGGTCGATACGGTCCAGGGAGTCCTGTGTTAACTCGACCGGCGACAGGTCTCCTGAGCGTATCCGCGGCGCAAGCTCGTCGATCGAGGCGTAGGTAAGTTCGTTGTCAGGCACGAGGTGCGCTCCGGAATCAGGGTTCTATGAGGTGCGCCCGCCATACGGCGAGCCCGGGCGGATAGCTGTCCGTGAGGGAGCGGCCCACTTCTCCCGGCTGTGAAGAGCTTGCCCATGAGCGGACTCGAACGGGTTGGGATGAGGGGGAAGCTCAGACCGCTGCGCCAGTTGAATGTGCGAGCGCGCTCGACCAGCCCGGGAAAGCGGATCGCCTAATCGTCCACAGGCCGCGGCGCAAACACGGCGTGCGGCTCAAAATCCTTGACGTCGATAGCGCGAATGGCGGCGATCGTCGTGTCTACATCGTCAAACCGGCCCATCAACTCGGCAACCCGTTCCTCGCTCAGATCGAGTCCGGCCCGAGCGAGATCTCTTCGCCGATCCTGAATGCTGGATTTGCTTGATTTATCTGGCATATCACCACTCCAGTCGGCCTGTTCGAAACGTAAAGAAGCGTGCCGTCTTTCCGGCAGCGTAGCGGCGGCATTATAGGCACGACACCGGGCGTGGTGGCCGCGGCCGTTAGAAACCCCGAGAGGGCAGGTCACACTCCCGTGGTTGAGGCGCGCCCTCGTACTGTTCCCGGGATGGTTGCTAAACCGGTTCCAGCGCCCGGCGCTCGCCGGTGGGGAGCGCCACCCGGATCACATCGCCCGGGCGCACCTCTCCTCCGGTCAGAACGACAGACATCACGCCCGCCTTGAACACCGGCTTGCCGTCCTCATCCCTTCCGATCACGGCCGCCATCAAGTTGGGTTGGATGCCGTCAAGTTGAGCGCACGGGTTCCGCAACCCGGTGACCTCAACCACAACATCGTCACCAAGATGAAGTTTGGTTCCGAGCGGCAACGAGAGCAGGTCCACGCCGCGCGTCGTCACGTTCTCGCCCATCTGCCCGGGTTCAACCCGGAAACCGTCTTCCCGCAGCTCGTCCAGCAACTCGCCGTGTATCAGATGGACCTGCCGCAGGTTCGGCTGTGACGGGTCGCGCCGGACGCGGGAGCGATGTTTTACGGTCACCCCCTGGTGCGCATCGCCCTCGACCCCGAGTCCCTCGATCACGCGGATGCTCGATTGATTGGGCTTGATCATCGTGTGCGTCGCGCTCGCGCTCACGGCCTCGACAGTTCCATCCGGAGAAGACATTCAGAGTATTTCCTTTAGCCGTTCGACGACCGGCGATCGTCTTTGTGAGGGTGATCTGGTTGGGATGGCGCAGTTCTGAATCGGCCGATCCCCGGATAGCAGGTCTCGTCCGGCAGCGGATTCTGAAGGTGGCAGGTCTCGAAGAACGCTACGCGAAGTCGGCGCGTCCATCCAGCGATCATGCGTCATTCTGTGTACGCCCTGCATTCAGAACCCGGGGCGTGATCGCTC